>DATIHQ010000018.1:0-31988 GCA_035480535.1 Chlamydiales bacterium | reverse complement strand
TTGGTGCAAATCTTATCTGAAAAATTACGCTAAGTCGCGCAAATCTCTGGGATGATAGGGGGGAGTAAAAAGGGGTGGATCGTAAACTTCGATCGAAAGAGAAGGGCCCAACTCCTCAGTCTGTTGGCGCTGAACTATAATCGCACTTCGGATGTCAGAGACAGCCTTTCCAGAAAATAGATTGTGGAAGGCATAGACAGGGCAATCTTTTGCGAGTCTAGCTAAAGAGTCGGGCAGTTCGCGTAAATGATTCATCTCGATGTCCAATGATCTCAAAGAATGGAGGTTTCCTATCTCTAAAGGAAGAGAATGCAATTGATTCAGATTCACTCTTAACTTTTTTAAGGGTAAAGCACAGATTTCTGAAGGCAAAAAAGTTAATCCGGTACCAACGGCATGAAAAATTTCCAGCCGGGTGAGTTGGTTTATTTCTTGAGGGAGAGAACCGATCTCATTGCCTGAAATATTCAACTCGACCAAAGATTTAAATTGGAGAACCTCTAATGGAAACCCATACAAACGATTCTCGGAAAGTTTTAATACTTTCAGATTTCTCAGCGGTGTGATTTCAGGAGGAAATTCGCGAAATTGATTCCCGTTTAGATCGATCTCTCGAAGATGAGAGAAGCGGCCGAGACATTTGGGAAGTGAAGATAATCCAAAAGAACAGAGATCTAATTTTTCACTTTTTGTTCGAAAATTTTCCTTAATGTGTGCGACTGCTTCCGCCCTATACCCTGCAAGTTCATTGTGCAGCGTCTCTTCATCGAGGGGTGAATACCACTCCTGAAATTTCGTAAATAATGCCTTCCCTATAGCGCTCATGGACAACTATTATAGCACACTGAAGACAAGAAAACAATCCAATTCAAGTAGCTTATAATAAGTGACTTATGGAAGAAAACGATCCTCGGGACCAGGCTCTTCTGGCATCTTGAGCTTGAATTGATGGCGGTGGGCGGCGAACCAGTTGTAGATGGGGTCGCCTAGGAAGCTGGGAAGGAAAGAGAGAAGGCCGAGATAGGCATGGGCGCCGCCGAGAAGCCAATAGATGCGAAAGACGGCTTGGGAGCGAATCCAAAATTCCCGATCGGTCGATTCATAGTTTTCGACGAGAACGAGGCTGTTGGCGTGGCGGAGAGGCTGCTGGGGGCCGGTGAGGATATCTTTCGCCGTTTCTCCATTGAGCGGCGCAAAGAGAAACAGATGTTGCGTGTCGATCTCGATGAGATGGCGCACCGTTTTATGGCAAAAGGGACACTCTGAATCGAAAAAAATCAAATGTTCACCCATCGACTTTTACTCCTTCTGGAATGAGCGTTTGGGGGCGCTCCCGCTTAATCTGATCAAATTGCCGGGCCAGCTCTAACACTTCCGCTTCATTGCACTGGCCACTATAGATCTTCAACTTAATCTCTTCTCTCTTCTGCATCCAGTGCCGCTCGAGGATTTTTTGCACTGTCTCAATAAAACAGGGAAGAGCTTTTTCCCGATTCACCTTTTTCTGCAAGACTTCAGCCAAGAAAAGCTGCTGTTCCGCTTTTTCCAGATCGATCATGAGAGTGAGGAGATCTCGCGGCTTATTTTCTTGCGCAGCAGCTAGGTATTTTTCAAAGAGCTGTTTGCCCACCGTGCGAAAGTGTTCTGGCTTTAAGTTCGCGCTCGCAATTGTGAGCAGTGCTTGGCAGCTCTCCCCCATCAAGAAAAGCCAGCGAAGAAGATCTGCCTCTAAGATCCGATCGGGATCAATTTCTGTAAAGGTAACGCTGGCCGATCGCTTGATATAGATTTGAGGCACATTTTCTTCCGGCGCGCCAATAATCGATTCGGGCGTTTGGGTGAGTTTTGCCAATTTGCGCAAACTCTCATGCACCATCAGTGGATGATCCCATTCGCGGATCCTTTTGGCAATCGTCTGCACCAGTTCATTTTTCCCCGCGGGCGATTGCATATTGAGCGATTTAGAGAAGTGATTCACCAAAAAGGAGAGATAATCGATGCTAGAATCTAGCCGTTTTTGCCATTCTTCAGGCCCCTTTTCCTGCAGCATCACATCGGGATCGCACTTTTCTGGAAGAGGGACAACGAGCACTTCTACTCCCTCTTTTTGGAAAAGATTCCCAATCTTGACCGCTGCCTCTTGCCCCGCGTTGTCCCCATCGAGAGCTAAATAGACCTGCCTCACTCCCAAATGGATCAATTCCTTAGCTTGTTCTTCTCCAAAAGCAGTCCCCTGCCCAGCTACCGTCCAATTGAATCCCGAATGAATGAGCCGCAGCGCATCGATTTGCCCTTCCACAATGAGCGCGCGCCGCTCCTTGGCGATCAATTTACGGGAAAAACTCAATCCAAAGAGCACCTTCGACTTCTTAAACAGCGGTGTCTCTGGAGTATTGATATATTTTCCGCCAAAGGTATCGGTCTTATATTTCCGCGCCGAGAAGCCAATCACCGAGCCAATCGCATCTAGAATGGGAATGGTAATCCGATCGGAAAAAAACTCCCGCCCCTTTGACATCAAGCCCGTTTCTTCTAAAATCGCATTGGAGATTTTCTGCTCCCACATTGCTTTTAGAAAAAGTTGCGATGTCTTGGGAGCCAATCCCAATCGAAAGGTCTGGATAAATTCAAGATCGATACCGCGGCTATATAAATAATCGAGCGCCCCGTGCCCTTCCAATGTATGGAGCAAGACAAAGTGGTAAAATTGGCACGCTCTTTCCAGCGCATCTTTCAGAACGGTCTTGGAAGGCCCTTTTGGCCCCTTATCTCCCTCAACCTCTTCCAATTGCACATGAAATTTTTCGGCAAGACTCTCCACTGCTTCGGCAAAACTCATCCGCAAGTGGGTCATTAAAAATTGGATGGCATCCCCATGAGCGCCGCAGCCAAAGCAATGGTAGTGGCTATCGCCTCGCTGAATGATGAGCGACGGCGTCTTTTCCTCATGAAAAGGGCAAAGACCCTTATATGCCGCCCCCGCCCGCTGCAATTTCACATAAGGAGAGAGCACCTCGATTAAATCGATGCGCGATCTTAGAAGTTCTAGACTTTCTCTTGAAAACGTTCCCATAAAAAAATCTGAAATCTGAATTATGAAATCTGAAACCGTCGGGGCTCCGCCCCCGCACCCCGATCCAGTGTTTCTACCCTACATTTTCGTGAGTATATGATCCCCACCTAAAGGTTATTCTCTCCCACCCGCGATTTTTCATGTAACTGAAAACGCGTTTTTCAAAAACATCGCCACGCGGATAGTGGTTGCTATCGAGGTGAATCTCCCCGTAAATTGGCCTATGAAAATCAATCCGTTTTACTAAAAATTGCTGATCGGAAAAGCCCTGTTTCGCCACATAAAAACTCCAATCGCGCCGATCAGATTCCTTTTTTGCCTCTTGATACCTTTCATTCCAAGTGAGATTCGCCACTTTGTAATTGGGATTTTTCTCCATGCGGCAAATGGCCTTTGGAATCCAATTGACGGGTTTACTTAGATAAACATCCCCCGTATGATAGAGAAGATAATCGCTTTGGCAGGAATGAATTGCGGCGAGCGGCGCCAGGGCATTGTAATATTGCCACTCGGTAAAATCAGATCGTTTTAAGCCAAAGGGCTCCAGCATCGCCTCCTCGGCAATGATAAAGCGGGTGAGAACGCCTTCATTTACTTTTGCCTGCGCTGCTCGAATGACGGCATCGAGATCCTTTACATTATTGATAATCAACAACTTCTCAGAGAATGGATAGCGGTGATTCCCGATTTGTTTTATGCGCAAGTAATCGGGATCGAGCAAAATCAAGCGCCAATCTTTTTCCCAACACGCTGTAGCAAATGCAACCGATGGACAGAACATAGATGAAATGATAACATATTTCGACTATGACAACTACTCCGATGATGCAGCAATGGCAGACGTGCAAAGCGCAGGCGAAAGATGCGCTATTGCTTTTTCGTTTGGGCGATTTTTATGAGGCGTTTTACGACGATGCGACGAAAATCTCAAAGGAGATCGGCCTGACGCTGACGGCGCGGCAAGGGACGCCGATGTGCGGCGTGCCATTTCATACAGCCGAATTGTATATCGATAAGTTGATCGCCAAAGGATTTAAAGTCGCCGTCGCCGAACAAACCGAAGATCCCAAGTCAGTCAAAGGATTGGTGAAAAGAGAAGTCATCCGGATCGTGACGCCCGGAACCATTATCAACTCACAGCTCCTCTCCGATAAGAAAAATAACTTCTTCGTTTCCATTGTCCAGGTTGGCTCTATTTTTGGGCTGAGCTGCCTCGATTTGACAACGGCTGAATTTCGAGCGCTTGAGTTGGAGCAAGAACAAGAATTGCTCGATGAACTTTTCCGCCTGCGCCCCGCCGAATTCCTTGTGGCTAAGAAATTTAAAGAATCTCACCCCCTCTTCTTTAAAGAGCTCTCCCATGCATTTACCTTTGTCTTAAATGAGAAGGAGATTTTGGATGTGAAACTCGCGACCGATGCTCTGATGTCCCATTTTAAAGTCCAATCTCTCGATGGATTTGGCCTGCGCGGACAGACGGCTGCCATTGCAGCGGCTGGATCGCTTCTGCTCCATTTTAAACAAGAGCTCAATTTATCGATGGAGCATATCGTCGCCATTCAGTCGGAGCCTTTATCTCATTATCTCTCTCTCGATCGAGCCACTTTACGCAACTTGGAACTCACAGAATCGATGACCGATGGAAGTTCCAAACACACGCTGCTCGATCTGCTCGATGAAACCTGCACGCCGATGGGAGGACGTCTGCTCCGCCACTGGATCAAACATCCCCTTCTCTCCTGCGCTGAAATTGAGAAGCGGCAAGAGGCAATCGCCGCCTTTCTTGAAAAACGGAAAGAAAGCCAACTCCTCCGCTCGCATCTAATGCAAGTACGCGATTTAGAGCGGTTGATGATGAAAATTGCCACTCGCTACGCCACCCCGCGCGATCTTTTAGCTCTCGGTCTTTCTCTTGCACAAATTCCCGCGCTGCAAGAAGCTCTGATTCCCTTCAACATGCCCCCGCTCACTCCTTTTGCTCTTGCGGAGAAAATCCGCACCGCGCTGAATGATTCGCCTCCCATCCGCATTGGGGAAGGGGAGATTTTCCGCGATGGCTATCATCCAGAGCTCGATCGCTTGCGCCAGCTCAGCAAAGAATCGATGAGTTGGATGGCCCGCTATCAAACCGTTCTTCGAGAGCAAACAGGGATTAAAACACTGAAAGTGGGCTACACCAAAGCCTTTGGCTATTACATTGAAGCCACCCACGCCAATAGCGAAAAAATCCCCCCCTCTTTCCATCGCCGCCAAACACTTGTCAACAACGAGCGCTACATCACCGACGAACTCAAGCAATTCGAGCATCAAGTCCTCACCTCGGAAGCGCGCGCAAACGCCTTAGAATTAGAGCTTTACGAACAGCTGCGACAAGAGGCCGCCGCGGCAGCCGCCCCGATCAATCAACTGGCGAAAATCATCGCCCGCATCGATGTTCTTTTGGCGCTGGCAAAAGTAGCCGAAGATCAAAATTACACCCGCCCCCAAGTGGATACTTCTGACACTTTAGAAATCGTTGAAGGGCGCCATCCCATCATTGAAAAAGCCATTGGCGCCGCCTCCTTCATCCCCAATGACACGCTCCTCAATCGCAATCAACAGATGATGCTCATCACCGGCCCCAACATGGCGGGCAAGTCCACCTACATCCGCCAAGTCGCCCTCATCGCCATCCTCGCTCAAATCGGCTCTTATGTTCCTGCCAAGTCGGCTCACATCGGCCTCATCGACAAAGTTTTTTCCCGCATTGGCGCCAGCGACGATCTCGCCCGCGGCCAATCCACCTTCATGGTTGAAATGACTGAAACGGCGAACATCCTCAACAATGCCACGTCCCGCTCTCTCGTCCTTCTCGATGAAATTGGCCGCGGCACCAGCACCTACGATGGCATCTCCATCGCCTGGGCCGTTGCAGAATACCTTCTCACCACTCCCAAAAAACAAGCCAAGACGCTCTTTGCCACCCACTATTGGGAACTCACTCGCCTCGAAACAGAATTCCCCCACGCCGCCAACTTCCAAATCGCCGTCCAAGAAATACCATCAGACATAGTCTTCCTCCGCAAAATCCTCCGCGGCGGCACCGATCGAAGTTACGGCATCCACGTCGCCAAGCTCGCCGGCCTCCCCTACAAAGCGATCAGCCGCGCCGAGGCGATGCTCCACCAGCTCGAAACCAAATCTCCCACCAAAAAACCTAAATTAGATGAGCAGTTGCCCCTCTTTGCTCCCCAAGCTGAACATCCCCTTCTCGCAGAGCTACGCGCCCTCGACCTCAACAACCTCACCCCATTGCAAGCTCACCAGAAACTTTATGACTTTCACAAACAAACTTTGGAGACTTTATGACTAAAATAGGCGATACTATTGCGATTCCGATTCAAGGTGGACAGACTCCTGTGGAGATTGGAAGAGATCGGAACGGGAGAAGCTGGGTCGTGAGAACTGGGATGTGGTGCGCGGCTGCCCTATTGGCAATTACGGCTTTGGTGGCTGTCGTTGCCACACTCAGAGATCCCCGGACTAGAGAAGTCGGCGGCTTCCTACTTCTGATAGGTGGAGTGTGTTATTGTACTTCAGGAGATTTCTTCGCATTAGGACATTGATAGATTTTGGAGGATTTTATGGCTGGTAGAGTAGACAGTAATAGCGTTTTGATTACAGTCAATGGACAAACTGTAGGGCAAGGCAGCGGAAAAGATCGTTGCGGTAGAAATTGGGTGAAAGGTGGGATCTGGTGCACGGTAGCTTTGGCTGCGATCCTGACTACGAGGCTCGTCGTTGCCGCATTTACAGGCGAGGTAAGTGAAGAGAATGCAAACCAAATAAAGGCAGGGTGCGGTGTCATCGTTATGATGAGCGGAGCGATCTGTTGTGCTGATTGGTTCGGAAGAAATACAGAATGCGGGGGATTTTAACTCCCTATCTTTTCATTGAAGATGTCCGCGATCTGTGCCCATTTTTTTAGTTGAGGTTCTGTATACCCCTGGAGCTCAGGGGTGTTGTCAATCCAGTTTCGGATTGTTTCGACTTCCGAGTCATCGCTCAGCCCCTGCAATACGGCCTCAATATTTTTCACAAAAGTCTGAATCGCGGGGGAGCTTTCAAAGCCCTCTTTAAAATATTTTACAACCACGTCTGCAGAAGAGCGCAAAAGAGCAATCGATTCTTTATTTTGATGAGGAAGCTTGACCCTAGTAATGTATACCAATTTCTTGGACTCCGGCACCCGATGCTGTGTCTCTTTCAATATTTTTGTGGAAGAGACCCAATATCGGGGAATGTATGGAAGAAAAGGGGGAATCTTGGGCGCTAGAGAGCAAGAGAAAAAACGGACATCCTTATTTCTTAGAAGATAATAGGGTTGTCCAAATGTACGCTGATTTAAAGCGGCTAAGGCTCGATTCATAATCGCTACAATTGCACCTTCCCATAAATTTTCTTTTTTTAAGGTCAATTCTAGGATAGAGCCATCTACGATCACCCGCTCATAACGAGGGAAAAAGAGTGGAGCCAACACTTCGTTAAATTGGGCGCAGTGACTATCTCTATCGAAAGAAATCAGGATCTTTCCTTTAAGGGTGGTAAACGTTTGAACAATCATTGGCTCTATGTCATTTGCATGAAGAATGAAGGAAGCCTTTGTGTTTTCAATGAGCCCTTTGACAAATTGGGCCACTCTTTCTGAAGTCTCAAGAGAAAATTCAATAGCGACTTCTTTTCCCAGCAATCCCATTCCCCCCTTTGTACAGACATGGACCTCATTTACTTCATGAAAATCACCCGGTCTCCATTTTTGAAGACAAAAGGTTTCGATCTTTCCAAACCGAACAACGTTCTTCCCAATTTCAACATTCTTTGAACGGACGCAAAGACCCTCACCACTCGATGCAGAAACAGCCATCATAAGACCCTCCAATAAAAATATTTAAGGAACAGTAAAGATTTATTAAATTATTTTCAAGAATACTCGCCATTGCAGGCTAAATATTCATGGATATGGTCGCTTATGACTTTCCTAAAGGTAGGGCTCTGGAAATCATGGTCGATTCCCATAGCTTCTGGATGAGAATCCAATAGAATCAATTGTTCCCGATAAGCCAAAACTCTCTCCACTTTTTTTGAGGCGCCCCATTCATTGGGATCGAGGGCGCCGGCAAAGAGAAGCTCTCCAAAAGGAATGGGATCCTTTCTGCTGGCATAATTAAAAGAATTGTAACAAAGATCGTTCGGCACGATGCCGGCTGGCGCGATGGCGACGACAATCACCCGATTGCGGATCTCCTCGGAAAGACTTGCCAATCCATTCCTTACGCTCAACGTTCCTTGGCTATGGCAAAATTGCAAATACTTGGCGTTTATCCTATCGCTATTTTCACAATGAAACAAAGACCATTTCTCTTGGAGCTGCTTGGCTGTATTGGGCGAATAGCCAAAATAATTGAGACAAAACACCTCGATCAAATCGGTCCATGCACCATGCGTGCGATTATAGATGCAATCGATGCTCTCCCCAGATGCAAAACTCTTTAGATACTCCGCATGACTCACCGCCTGTTCCAGCGACGCATCCATCCCATTGACGACCCCCATTCTATGACAAGATTCCTGCCGAACTGAAATCGCCTCCAATGCCTCAGGAATAGGCTCTTCTTTCTCCATCTCTCCATTCGGCAAGGCCGCAACTACAGGATCAAACTCGACCGCGTTCATATCCCCCTCAAAATTGAAAATTTGCTACAATACCCTAGAAATGTCATTTGATCCAAAGAGTTTGACTTTATATCCGAGTGAGCCGGGCGTCTATTTAATGAAGGATAGCGCTGGGGTGGTGCTGTATGTGGGGAAGGCGAAGAATTTAAGGGCGCGGTTGAAGCAATATTTTGCAAGGAATGGAGATGAGAGGGAGATGGTTCCCTACTTGACGGCGCAGGTAGAGGCGATCGACACAATCGTGGCGCTGACGGAGAAAGATGCCCTGATTCTGGAGAACAATTTAATTAAGCGGCACCGGCCGAAGTACAATGTCTTGCTGAAGGATGATAAGACGTTTGTCAGCTTAGTTCTGACACGCCATCGATGGCCGATGATCCGGATTGTGAGATATAAAGGGAAACCGAGGGATGATGGGATCTATTTTGGCCCTTATACCAATGCGCTGGCGGCGCGGCAGACGTTCGATCTGATTTCAAGGCTATTTCCGCTGAGACAGTGCTCCGATGCTGAGTTGGCGAGCCGTGAGCGCCCTTGCCTTTTGTACGACATCAAGCGATGCATTGCCCCCTGCGTAGAGAAATGCACGGAAGAGGAGTATGGAAAACATGTTGAATCGGCGATGCGGCTCTTGAAGGGACAGGATAAAGAGGTTTTGAAAGAATTGAAGCGAAGCATGGAGGCGGCTGCCGATGCGATGGAATTTGAGAAGGCAAATGCCTTTTTGCAGATGATCCATCAGATCGAGCATGTGACCCAGGTGCAGCATGTGGATAACCCAGCTGCCAAAGACTGCGATGTGGTGGGCCTTTATCGTGAGGCCGATGCGGTGATGATCGCACTCCTGTTTTTTAGAGAGGGGAAACTGATTGGATCGGAACACTTTAGCTTTCATTTGATCGCCTCGAATGATGGGGAAATTTTAGAGTCGTTTTTGCTGCAGCACTACGAGCCAGTTGCAAAACCCCAATTTCAGCCCAAATCCGCCCTTTTGCCACCGGGTTCGGTCCCGGCGCAAATTGCCTATGACCCATTGGATATGTCAATTTGCGCCGAGCGCGAACCGGTGACAAAATCATCGAATTTGTGCAAGAAAGCGAGTTTTGCAACTGGCTCTAAAAACATGACGGCATTTCCCTCGGAGATTTTAGTGCCGTGCGAACTGTCGCAGCAAGAAGCGCTGGGGGAAATTTTGTCGGAGTCGGCGCAAAGAAGAGTGGCAATCCAGGCGCCCCAGAAAGGAAAGAAGCGCGATCTCGTTGAAATGGGGCTGCGCAATGCCAAGGCGCTGTTTGTGAGAGAGCAAGATGCCCGCTCGCTGAAAGAAAAGATGCTGCTCGATTTGCAGGAGACGCTGCAATTGGTGCGCTATCCGCGCCGGATTGAATGTTTTGATACCTCCAATATCGCAGGGACTGATCCGGTAGCGAGTTTGGCCTGTTTTGTCCATGGAGAAAAAGATAAATCACGCACTCGCCTATTCAAAATTAAGGGCGTGGAAAAAGCCGATGACTATACATCGATGCGGCAAGTATTGCAGCGCCATTTTGTGAAGGAAAAAGAGAAAAATGACTTTTGCGATCTGCTGATTGTGGATGGGGGAAAAGGGCATCTGAATTTAGCCCTTGAGGTCTTTCAAGAGTTGGAAATTGCCACAGTGGATGTGATTGCCGTGACAAAAGAAGAAGCGCGCCACGATAAAGGGCTGACGCAGGAGAAGATTTTTGTCCCCCATCGAAAAGAGCCTTACATGATCGATCCCCGCTCTCCGCTTCTTTTTCTTTTACAGAAAATTCGCGATGAGGCGCACCGGCAAGCGATTGAATTTCACCGGAAGCGTCGCTCCAAGAGAACGCTTTCGAGTTCCCTCGATGAAATTCCCGGCATCGGCCCTGTGAAAAAGAAGCGGCTGTTGCAGCGCTTTGGCAGCGTGAAAGCAATCAAAAATGCGACCGAAGAGCAGTTGAGAGAAGTTCCCGGAATCACTGTAAAAGACATTCAAGTGATGATGAAATGGAAGGGCTTGGAGTAGCCAAAGCGCTGAATAAAAAGGGTTTGTAGTTTTTTTTCTATTTGGATCAGGAGCTCTTTTTTCTTTTTTTCATCAATAGAGGCGAGCTTTACGCCGATCTCAATGGATGCGCCGCGCGGGATTTCTACTTCGGTGAGGGAAATTTCTTTAGGAAAGTGGGTTTTAAAACACTCTTCAATGGTTTGGGACAAGATTTGCACATCGATTTCCGCGATGTTTTTCCCCATTGAGACCCGCAAATAACGGCCCCGGTTGAGCGAATAAAAACCAATGAGGAGCACAAAGGCGGTCACAAAAAATCCAAATCCAAGTTGCGTGCAGAAGAGCGATTCGGAGAGAAAAAGATCAGCCACTTTCTCTTTCAATCTAGGGAGATAGGGAAGAGAAATGAAAAAAAAGCCCGCTGCAAAAAATGCAAACACGACAAAGAGGTGGAGAACCGATGCAACTGCTTGCCGAAGGTTCATTTAAAACGCTTCCTCAAATTCGCCGGCAGCCGTCTTTTCCGTTTCTGTCGCCGCAGGGAGCATTAAGTCCTTAAAGATGACGTGGACCGATGCGACGTGGAGTCCTGTCCATTGGCTCACTTCTTCGGCCAGTTTCGTCTGCACTTCTTCCGCTTTTTCCGGAATCGAAATCCCATAGGCGATATTGATTTCAACGCGGACATCCACCGAGTGTTTTTTCTGATCTTGTTCCACATGAATGCCTTTCACTCGCTCTAGATCGCGGCCGAGCAAGCTATCGAAAAGATTCCCCTCAATGAGTCCAATCCCTTCGATTTTGGCTAAACATTGCAGAGCAATGGCTTGAAACACCCGCGTCTCAATATCTCGGATAAAAACTGTATCTGGGAGCTCAATCTCCCTCGTATCCATATTCTTTAGTTGATCGTACATGACCCACTCCTCGCCGAATGCCCAGTATATCAAAAAGAAGATTTCCTGTATGTTGGAGTAGTAAAATAGAGTGTAAAAATGTCTTTACCCCCACTGAGCGCAGCCGCCCTTTTCGGAGGCATCATCATCGGAGCTCTTTCCGCCTACCTCGCCTATCGGCGTGGGAAAAACCCCTATCTTTGGTTTGGGCTTGGATTCCTCTTTGGAATTTTTGGACTCCTCTTCCTTTTCTTTACTCCAAAGAAGAAAGAGGTCCCTGTTCAGGAAGAAGCTCCCCTCCCAACTATTCAAGGTCCCTCAAATAAATTTTGGTACTATCTAGATCCTGCCCAGCAGCAGCAAGGCCCCATGAGCCTGGATGCGCTTACAGCCGCCTGGCGGGAGGGAAAAATAGAACTATCAACTTATGTTTGGCATGAAGATCTGACAGATTGGAAGCCGCTTCAAGAAATAATCAAGTAGCGACTTCCTAAAGATTTTTACCAGCTAGCTTTGACAATACCGGGGATTAGGCCCTGGTTTGCCATCTCGCGGAAGCAGAGGCGAGAGAGCTTAAATTTGCTGAGAAAGCCGCGGGCGCGCCCAGTAAACTGGCAGCGGTTGCGCAGGCGAGTGGGGGAAGAATTCTTTGGCATTCTATTGAGGGCATCGACGGCGGCCATGCGCTCTTCGACGTTCTTGTTCTGGTCGAGAATGATCGCTTTCAACTCTTTTCGTTTCTCGAATTTTTTCTTAACGAGTCTTTCCCGTTTTTTCTGTTTTGCAATTGAAGATTTTTTTGCCATTTTTCCTTTACCTATTTCTTGCGAGCAGGCCCTTTTTGGCGCTGCTTGCGATTGGGGTCTCTCTTATTGATTACGTAAACGCGGCCCTTACGGCGGACGATCTTGTCCCCTTTGGAAGGGTCAGCTTTAACGGAAGCTCCGACTTTCATGAAATTTCCTCTCATCTAAAGCCATCTCTTATACCCATTCCCCCCATTATTTTTCAAGTCTTTCCATTTATCTTCCGTTCCGCTATGCTATGGATGAATTTTTTATTGATAGGACTGAACTATGAAAAGAACGTACCAACCCAGCAAACTGCGAAGAAAGAAAAGCATCGGTTTCCGCGCTCGGATGAAAACTGTCGGGGGCCGCAAGGTGATCAACCGCCGCCGCCGCGCCGGCCGCAAGACTCTTTCGGCTTAATGAAGTTCCCAAAGAGAAGCCGCCTCCTGGCCAGGCGGGACTTTCAGCGAGTGGCCAAGGCAGGAGATCGCCGCGTCGGGAAGCTTTTCTGCATCGACTGCCGCCCCGCAGAGAAGGCGAGGCTGGGGATTAGCGCGTCGGGAAAATATGGCTCCTCGCCTGAGAGAAACCGGTTTAAACGGCTGATTCGAGAGGCATTCCGCTTGAGCCAGAATGTGTTGCCAAAGCTTGAATTGAATGTAATCCCGCGCCAATATGCAAAGAAAGCCTCATGCAGCGATGTGATGGATGAACTCCTCCGTCTCCTTAAATAAAAACCAAGAAGAAGCGGTCCACACCGTTAAGGGTCGCGTTTTGGTTTTGGCAGGAGCCGGAAGCGGAAAAACGGGCGTCATCGTCTATCGAATCGCCCATCTGATCCGCAATCTCGAAGTCTCTCCAAATGCGATTTTGGGACTCACTTTCACCAATAAAGCCGCCGCCGAAATGCGCCACCGCGTGGAAGGCTTGATCGGCCAGGAGAGGGCCAAACAGGTCACTCTCTCCACCTTCCATAGTTTCTGCATGCATGTCCTTAGGCGCGAAATCGAGCGGCTAGGCTACACGCGCGATTTTAGCTTGTACGATGAGAGAGATTTGCAGCGGCTCATCGGCCAATTGACGCGCGATATGTTGAATCATGAAGGAGAACTTCCCTCCCTTGCCCCGACGCGAGCGGCTCTTGCGGAGGCGGCCAATAAGGGGCTTTCTTCTGAAGAACCCCATACTTGGCACGATCAATTTTCGAAAGATCTCTACTCTCGGCTGAACTTCACGCTGCGCGCTTACAATGCAGTGAGCTTCGATAGTTTGATTACATTGACGATCCGCCTTTTTGAAGAGCATCCAGCAGTCTTAGATCGCTATCAAGAACGTTATCGCTATTTGATGATCGATGAATATCAAGACACAAACCCAGCGCAATTCCGTCTGGCTGAGCTTTTAGCTGCCAAATACAGCAATCTCTGTGTTGTGGGGGATGACGATCAATCGATTTACGGCTGGCGAGGCGCTGAAGTGGAGCATATCCTCCATTTCAAGGCCGATCATATCATTAAACTAGAGCAAAATTACCGCTCGACGCCGGCGATTCTCGACGCGGCAAACGCAGTGATCCAACAGAATAAAAATCGTCACAAGAAAAAACTCTGGAGCGCAGAGTCTCATTCCCATCCGATTGAAATTTTCAATGCGCCCACCGATGTGGAAGAGGCAGCCGCTGTCGTCGCCCGAATGATCCGCTATCATGAAAAAGGGTATAAGTGGCGCGATATGGCGGTTCTTTACCGCTCGAATGCCCTCTCGCGGCAATTTGAGATGGCTCTCATCCAGGCGAGCTGGCAAAAAGAGGGGAAATGGATGCGGGGCATTCCCTATGAGATCTTCGGCGGCCTTGAATTTTCTGAACGGAGCGAAATCAAAGATCTTCTCGCCTATTTACGAGCGATTGCCAACCCGCTCGATCAAGAGGCTTTGCTGCGGATCATCAATGTCCCGCGCCGCGGCATTTCAGAGAGCTTTCTCGATACGCTCACGCAGCAAAACCGCACTTCAAATGTTCCTCTTTGGAATCTTCTCGAACAAGTTGCCGAGGGAAAACTCACCTTTGCCAATCACCCGAAAGGAGTGAATGGGGTACGCCTTTTTGTCGATCTCTTAAAAACGGCCGCAAACCGCTTTAAAAAACCGCCCCTTGCGGAAACGCTCACCTGGCTGATGGAGAAAATCGACTATAAAAAGGCGATCGAAGAAGAAGTGAAAAGCGAAAAAATGCGCGAGTTCAAATGGGAAAACGTCCAAGAGTGCGTCAACGCCTTAGCGCAATACGAGCAAGAAACAGAAGGAGCGACGCTGCAACATTTCATATCCAATACAACCCTTGCGCGGCAGACGATGCAAAGTCATTCAAAACAGACTTACGAGGATCGCGTTCACCTCATGACTTTCCATAGCGCGAAAGGGCTAGAATTCCCCATCTGCTTCCTCGTCTGCCTTGAAGATGGCACTTTGCCCCATGAAAAAAGCATGGCGCAGACAAGTTTAGAAGAAGAGAGGCGTCTTTTTTACGTCGGCATCACCCGAGCGAGAAAATTTCTCACCCTCAGCATGGCCCGATCCCGCATGAAAATGGGAAAAGCCCACCCGACGAATCCCTCCCGATTCCTTTTTGAAATCCCCAAACAAAACCTCCATGTCGCTGATCATAAATTCTTCGATTAGAACCATCATTCTTCGCCACCGGCGTGAAAACCTAAAGAAATGTTCTTTGCGCGGCCTTGAAGGGCGCTCCGATCTTCTCTTCTACACCTATCCTACCGATGTGCTTCCCGATTTTTCCCACTATCTTTTGCTAAAAGTGGGCGCCCCGCCGCTCACAGAAGCAGATCGGGATCGGGGCCTTTTTCTCATCGATGGCACTTGGCGGCTCGCCCAAATCATGGAAAAGCAGCTTCCCTGGAAACTGGAAGCGAGAAGTTTGCCCGGCGGCTATCAAACGGCCTACCCGCGGAGACAAACCGATTGTCCCGATCCAACATCCGGCCTTTCTTCCGTCGAGGCGCTCTATATCGCCCATCAAATCTTGGGCCGCTCCACAGAAGGCTTGCTCGATCGCTATCATTGGAAAGAATTGTTTCTGACCTATATGATCCGGTTATGATCTTTAATCTTCTTGAACAGGTGAATGAGTTCATCTGGAGCCATCTCGCATTTTTTCTTGTCGTCGGCATCGGCGGTTATTTTTCTTTCTCCTCCCGCTTTTTCCAAGTGCGCCGTTTTGGCGCGATTTTCAGCTCGTTTTGCGCTTTTTTCCGCGATAAACAAAAGACAAAGCAAGGGGTCCATCCCCTGAAAGCCTTTTTTGCGGCGATTGGCGGATGCATTGGGCTTGGGAATGTGGTCGCTATCTGCACTGCGATCCAAATTGGGGGGCCGGGCGCTCTTCTTTGGGTGTGGGTCGGGGCTCTTGCCGGAATGTTGATCCAATATTCTGAAGTCTATCTCGGGATGAAATATCGGGTGAAAAACGAAAAGGGAAGCTATGACGGCGGGCCGATGTATTTTCTCCCCGTAGCCTACAAAGTGCGCTGGGTGGCGCCGCTCGTCTCCCTTCTTCTCTGTTTCTACGGCGTAGAGATCTTCATGTTCAATATCATGGTCGATAGCCTCTCGGTCAATTGGGGCATCGACCCTTACCTTCTCACCGCAGTGTTACTCATTGCCACCATCGTCGTCGCTTTAGGCGGCATCAATCGAGTCGGAGAAGTGTGCAGCGGCCTCATTCCTCTCTTCATCGTTCTCTATCTCTTCATGGGATTTTGGATTCTGATCTCTCACTTCCGCGATCTCCCAGCTATTTTCCAAATGATTTTTCAAGGGGCATTTACAAAACAAGCGGCCATCGGCGCCTTTGCAGGGAGCGGCGTCGCTCTCGCCATCTCTATGGGCTTATCGCGCGGCGCTTATTCGGGTGATATCGGCGTGGGCTATACCTCTGTGATCCATGCCGAAAGCAGCACGACGCAATTTCAACGGCAGGCGGCGCTCACAATCGTCGGCATTTTAATCGATACGATCATCTCCACGATGAGCGTTCTCCTCATCCTCATCACAGGATATTGGCATTCAGGCATTGATGTCGCCCTCATGGTGCAAGAGGCGCTCGGCCTTTTTTTCCCCTACATGCACTACTTTATGCCCTTTTTTCTCTTTCTCCTCGGCTACACCACCATTCTCGCCTACTTTGTAGTGGGGGTAAAATGTGCGAAATTCATCGCTCCCACCTGGGGCCCGCGCATCTACTATCTCTACGCCTGTATCGCCTTACCTACTTTTGCCTTTGTCAATTCCATCCATGCATTTCTACTCATGTCGCTCTCAGGCGCATGCCTTCTACTCCTCAATCTCATTGGGATTTTCCTGCTCCGCAAAGAAGTGAAGTTTGGGTTAGACGAGTAACTCCTTTCGATTTGTCGAGTTCGCGGGCGTAGCATTTATAACAGGTAGGGAAATATTTTTCCTCGGCGCCCAGCTCAATGGAAGGCCCTTCATTCGTCGCGACGCCATTCACATGTTTTAGATTCATGATCGACTTTCGATTGCAAAAGTGGCAAGTCGCCTTTACCTCTTCAATCGAATCGGCCAATTCCATCAGGCGGGCCGAGCCTTCAAAAAGGCGCGATTTATAATCAGTTCTGAGTCCATAGCAGAGAATCGGAATGTCATAGTGCAAGACAATGCGGCGCAGCTCATCGATGACCTTCCCGATTAAAAATTGCGCCTCATCGACGAGAATGCAATCGACGCCTTGGTAATCGATTCCCCTCAAGGAAGTTTCATCGGCAATCAACACATCGGCTTTCATTTCCAAGCCTGCGCGCGATTTAATTTGATTTTTTCCAAACCGCGTGTCGAGATCGGGTTTCATTAAGAGCACTTTTTTTCCCTGATAGCGATAGTTATGCGCCACCGCGAGTAAATTCAATGTTTTCGCACTTCCCACAGTTCCATGACGAAAATAAAGCTTAGCCATCTTCAACCTCCCAAAAGGAACTACACTACCTCTTTTCCCTCATTTTCTAAAAAAGATTTGTGCTTTATTTTTCCCTAATCTAATCTTCTATTTATTTTAACAGGGGGTAGCATATGGCGAATCCAGCTCAAGGAACTCAACAAGTTAACATGGAAGGTTCGTGGATATGGACAGATCCCACAACAAAACAGGACAGTCCCCGTTTTTCGCGTGTTGTCGATACGATGGCGCCGGCCGATCCTTCTCCTACTGATGCAGCGCTGCTGCTTTCAACTGCTGCAGCCGCACGGCCTCCCTCTCCCCCTTCTCCGGTTCCCTCCTCCCCGCGTTCACCTCTTCCAGATCTTCCATCTACAACTGTTTCTCAGTCAGCGCCCCCGCCTCCACCAGAACTTCCCCAAACAACTTCTCCTCGCACTGAATCTCGCTGTGGATACTATCTCAGAGTGGCAATTCTTAGATGTTCTCATCTTTGCCCGAGTGCATGGAATAAGAAGGAAAAAACTTAGCGCCGCTTCTTTGAAGATCCCTTGTGGGCCAGAATCAGGAAGTAGCCAATTAAGAGAAACCCGAGGAGGCTGAGGATAGGGAAGGTGAGAAAGCCAAAGAGAGTGAAGATGGGATTGGAGCATTCTTCGTTATAGCCGCAAGTGGCGCTGCTAAAGATAAAGGGAAGATATTGTCCAATGACCTGATAAAGGGCTACGAGGACTCCTGCTGCAACTAAGGGGAAGACGTAGGGCAGAATTTTCAGATCATTTCGATAAGCGGCGATTCCCAATTGGACCATTAGTGGAAAGAGGGCAATCCTCTGATACCAGCAAAGATTGCAGGGCTCGATTCGCAATAACTCGCCAACAAAAAGACTGAAGAGTCCTCCAAAGAAAGCGATGACCCAAGCAGAGTAAAGAGCATGTTCCTTCATCCACTTCATGGATTTTCCTTTTGAGCCAGAATCTTTTCGATTCGTTTTTGCATGGAGCGGAACGAAGAAGTAGGGGTGAAAATCCCATCGACATACAGGGTTGGGGTGGCGAAATCTCTGCCCATCAATTTGCGCGCCCCATGCAAGTTCTTTTCCAGTTCCTCATAGTAGCAATGGGTATCGAGACACCATTGAAACAGGGCCAGGTTAATGCCTCCCACTTCTTTGGCCATTTGAAACAATTCCTTCTCTCCCAGTTCATCGTCGGCTAGGCAACGGGTAAACACCTCTTGGATAAAAGGGAGGAATCGACTTGGATTCTGCCGATAGACGGCCAAAACCGCATTGGCGACCACCTTAGATCCATCGAGAAATGCCAAAGGAACGATTGTATAACGGGCAAGACCCGTATCGACATATGCGGCTTTAATCTGGGGAAAAATTTCCTTACTGAAGTGGCAGCAGTGGGGGCATTTAAAATCCTCAAAGGCAACCATTTCCAGCTTTGCCGAGAGACCCCCAATTGTCGGGCTATTCTTCGCCTCAATAGCCAATTGATTGGGCCATCGAAAAATTTGATAGAACGACCCTGCTAAAAATAAGGTTAAAGCGACCCCTATCGTTACAAGCACAAGCCTTTTTCTTTGCTCCATATTCCCCACATACAAAACTTTCCCCTAAAAGTCCACAGGGAGAAAACCAGTCGGGAGAAACCCCCGCTGCCCCTTGCGGGGGGCACAGCCCCCAGCGCCCCAACCCTCCCCCAAAAATGATGCATTTTCGGGGACCCCTGGGTCGGGCACGGGCACGCACGCGGGCTCGGGCTCGATTTTCCCGATGCGTTGGCTAAAACCAGACTTGACAGATTTTTTCGAGCCCGAGCCCGAGCCCGCGTGCGAGCCCGATTGGGGCAGCGGGGGGCGGAGCCGCCCGACTGGCTGGGGGTACGGGGCGGAGCCCCGATTTTCATCGTGCTTGACAATTTGGCGGCTAATGAAATACTCTGACACAGTGTTTACAGCTAGAGACTTGCCCCTTCTTGTGCAGCCAAAAATCTATAAAGCCGATGAACATCGGATCCCCCCTGATCGGATCGATCAGCACGCCTACTATGTAATCCAAAAACTGCGGCAGGCAGGCCATAGCGCCTATCTGGTCGGCGGAGGGGTTCGCGATTTGCTCCTGAATGAACGGCCCAAAGATTTCGATGTCTCTACCTCGGCAAAACCAGAGGAAATCAAAGCTCTTTTTCGAAACGCTATCTTGATCGGAAGAAGATTTAGGTTAGCCCATATTCGATTTGGAAAGAAAGTGATCGAGGTCTCCACCTTCCGGGCAGGAGATACCGAAACCGCCGATCTGATTGTCCGAGATAATGTCTGGGGCAATGAAGAACAAGATGTCCTGAGGCGCGATTTTACCATCAATGGCCTTTTCTACGATCCTGAACGGCAAGTTGTCATCGATTATGTGGGCGGCTATTTGGATCTGGAAAAACGGATTCTGCGAGCCATTGGACAACCCGAAATCCGCTTTAGCCAAGATCCTGTCCGAATGATCCGCCTCATTAAATTTTGCGCCAGGCTGAATTTCGAAATCCACCCCCCCACTTTCGAAGCTTTATTGAGCTGCCGAGAAGAAATCGTAAAAAGCTCTTCCGCCCGTATCTTTGAAGAACTCCTGCGGATGTTGGAATCGGGCGCCTCCCGCTCTTTTTTCCACCTCTTAAATCAATATGGCCTGCTCCGCTCTCTTTCCCCCGTATTGGCCCGCTATTTAGAGAAAAGCACCGATAGTTTGACCCTTCGCCTCCTCGAACAGGTAGATGCCGAAATCAAAAAAAATCTTCCCGAGCCTATCGATCGCTCCCTGCTTTTATCCATTTTAGTTTTCCCTCTCTTTGACGATCACATTCGAGAAAAATCAAAAGCGTATGAAAAACCGCTCCATCTCGGTCAAATTGCAGAAGAAGCCCATCGGGCCATTGATCAAATCTTTGAGCCCTTCTTTATCCTGCCGAGAAGAATGAGAAGCATCGTCGCCCTAATCTTAACCGCGCAATATCGCTTCCTCCCCATCGATAATCGCCATCCCCGAAGACCCCGCGCGCCCCGAGATCCCTTTTTCCCCTTAGCCCTCTATTTATTTAAATTGCGCAGCCAATTAGATTCCTCCTTGCTGCCCCACTATACTCTTTGGACAGAAGCCTCTTTCGCCTCTCATTCCCTTCCCGAAGGGGAAGCCCCAAGACGGCGGCACAGACGGCGCAGGAGGCGCCGAAGAGACGAACCCAATGTGTGATCTATTCATTGTCACTGGCGAGCCCAGTGGAGATTTGCACGGCTCTCTTCTGATTCAAGAGCTGCTAAAAAAGCGTCCCTCATTAAAAATTGGCGCTGTCGCCGGCCCCCGCATGCGCGCTCTTCCCATCGAAACTTTTTTCCCTATGGAAAATCTCCAAGTCATGGGATTTATCGACGTGCTCTTTGCTTTACCAAAAATTGCCCGCCAATTTTTTGCGATCCGAAAAAAAATTCTCAAACTCAACCCCAAAGCTGTCATCTGCATCGATTACCCAGGATTTAATTTGCGTCTTGAGCGCTCGCTCAGAGAAAAAGGCTACCGGGGAAAGCTCATTCACTATGTCTGCCCCACAGTTTGGGCCTGGGGAAAAAAATGGATTCCCCGCATGGCGGAAAGCCTCGACTTACTTCTCGCCTTTTTTCCTTTTGAAAAAGCTTGTTTTTCCCATACAAAATTATCTGTTCAAACCATCGGCCACCCTCTCGCCTCGAAGATCGCTCCCCGCTCAAACACAATCGATTCTAAACTCATCGCCCTTTTCCCCGGCAGCCGGCAAAAAGAGATTGAACGAAATCTCCCCCTCCAATTGAAAACCGCGCAGAAACTTCTCCTCCTCGATCCCGATTTAAAAGTTGCTATTTCCATCGCCCATCCAGATTTTGAACCTTTGATCAAAAAAATAGCGCAGGGAATTCCCCTTCTTTTTTCTGCAGAAAATTATGATTTAATGAGGAGCGCCCATCTCGCACTGGCCACTTCCGGGACTGTGACGCTGGAGCTGGCCCTCCACCGCATTCCAACCGTAGTCAACTTTGCCATCCGCCCTCTCGATTGCTTCATCGCGCAAAAGATTTTTGGAATCGATCTCCCCTTTTATGCTCTCCCCAACATTATCGCTTCAAAATCGGTCTTTCCCGAGCTTTTTGGCCCCAACCTCACTGAAGAGGCCCTCTTTTTTTGGGCCCAAAAGCTTTGCTTTGACCCCGAAGAGAGGAAATCTTGCTTAAAAGAGTGCGATCAGATGCGCAGCGCGCTAGACGTAAGTAACACAGGCTCAAGCGCTTGCACACACATTTTCGCTCTTCTGGATTTTTAACTTCAATTGTCTTAAATTGGATCCATTTATGTTAGAAGAATTTAAAATTCTGATTGATCGCTTGAAAGAGGGTCAGGTTCAAAAAATCGTAGGGATTTTTGATCCTGCTTTTTTGGAGGTTGACGAGCCGGAACTCCAATTCCGCTCGCCCGTCTCCGTGAAGGGAGAGGTCTATTTAACTGACGCTGATCTGATCCTTCGTTTAAAGGCGAATACGGTGGCTAAAATGCCCTGCGCCATATGCAATCAGATGTATGAAACCGAAATTAAAATTGAAAATTTTTACCATGCAGAACCAATTGCGGAGATCCCCAGTCATATTTTTGACTTTAGCGAACCTCTCCGAGAAGCCCTCTTAATTGAGCTTCCGAAATATGTTGAATGCAATCAAGGCAAATGCCCGGAACGAGCGACGATGACTCCCTATCTTCGTCCCGAGACACGCCAAGACAAAACGACCTATTTCCCTTTTTCTGACATGGACTTGAAATAAAGGAGAAAACCCATGGCTGTACCACGTAATCGAACGTCCAATGCGAAGAAAAATTCGCGCCGTTCGCATCATGCAAAAAAACCAAAGAATCTCTCGGGATGTTCAAATTGCGGAAAACCCCGCCTCTCTCATCGGGTTTGCCCTTCCTGCGGACATTACGGGAAAGAACTCATCGAGAAGAGTGAAGCGTAATCTATTGATTGGCGTTGATTTAATGGGGAGCGACAATGCCCCCATTGATTTACTGAACGCTCTGAATTCGCTTCCCCTTCCACCTGGAGTTGAGCTCTTATTCATCGGCACTCCTGAGTTTGAGACAAAAGCGCATCGCTATCAGATCGCTCCTGAAATCATCGGCATGGAAGAACATCCGCTCCACGCGCTCCGCCGCAAGCGCAATTCTTCTCTCGCAGTGGGCTTACGCCTCCTAAAAGAGAAAAAGATCGATGCCTTTGTCTCCGCAGGCAATACAGGTGCGCTCGTTTCGTGCGCAAAAATGACCCTTTCCACTCTTCCTGGAATTTTGCGGCCCGCTCTTCTCGCCCTCATGCCGACGAAAAAAAATCCCCTCGCCGTTCTCGATGTAGGGGCGAACATCCAAGCAAAAGCCAAACATCTCATTCAATATGCCCTCATTGGCGCCGCCTATCAAAAAACGCGTGGGATTAAAAATCCAACCATAGGAATCCTAAATATTGGATCAGAGGCGATCAAGGGAACTTCTGAGCTCCAAATCGCCTACCAAGCCCTGCAGTCTCTCCCCCTCCATTTTGCGGGCAACATCGAAGGAAAATCAGTTTTTGACGGCAACGTCGACGTTCTCATCACCGATGGATTTACAGGCAACATCTTCCTGAAAACCGCCGAAGGGATCGCGAGTCTCATCCTCGACCGTCTCCATGCTCACATTCCCCCTACCGAGCTAAAAAAACTCCAGCCCCAGCTCACCGATCTTCAACACCATCTCCACTATGGCGAATATCCGGGCGCTCTTCTCGCTGGGGTCAATGGAATCGTCATTAAATGCCATGGCTATTCCACCCCCCGCGCCTTCGCAAACGGCGTCCTCGGCGCCATCGCCCTCTCCTCCCACAACTTCCTCTCCACCCTCCAATCCCATCTGAGAAAATAAAATACTTTTTTAGTAGAAAAAGAAGGGGGGATGGAGTATGCTTTCTGTAAAAGATTTTTAATAGCTATGCACGAAATTTTACTGAATATTGAGTCGAAAGAGATCCGCTATGCCTATCTGAGACATGGACAACTGCAGGATCTGATCTTTGATCGGAAAAAATCAAGGCAGATCACTGGAAATATCTACCGCGGACGGGTCACAAATATCTTGCTGAACATCCAGTCTGCCTTTATCGATATCAATGAAGGGGAAAATGGATTTATCCACATCAGCGATATCCTCGAAAATACGAAGAAATTCGAGGAAATGTTCGATATGGATTTCGATCTCGATTACGACATCAGCAAAATCGATGCGACCCCGAAAGCCAAAGATATCACGCAGCTATTAAAAATCGATCAGCCCGTCCTTGTCCAAGTGGTGAAAGAACCGATTGGAACGAAGGGCGCACGGTTGACTTCAAATATCTCGATCGCAGGGCGCTATCTGGTCTTGTTGCCAAATAATCCCCATCGCGGTGTCTCGCGCAAAATCGAAGATAAGGGAATGCGCGATCGTTTGAAGAAACTAATTCGCTCCTTTGAAATGCCGCAAGATATGGGCTTGATTTGCCGCACGGCAAGCTGCAATGCGACGACAGAAATGTTGGTTGAAGAAGCCACCGATCTCCTGCATAACTGGCAAGCAGTTGTGGAAAAATTCCATCGAGCCACCGGCCCCGCTCTCCTCTATGAGGAATCAGATCTCATTAAGAGAGCCGTCACTCTCTGCGTCGATAAAAAATATGACCGCCTTTTAATCGATGATTACGCGACCTATCAGCGCTGCAAAAGCCTCTATCAAAAATATGCGGCAGAACATCCTCTAAAAATCGAATTCTATCGCGATAAAACGCCGATGTTTGAGCGGTTTAATGTCGAGAGAGAAATCGATCGCGCTGTGAGACGCAAAATCTGGCTCGGATCGGGAGGTTATCTCTTTTTCGATCGGACAGAGGCGATGCACACGATCGATGTCAACTCGGGGCGCAGCTCGATGAATACATCGGGCGGCGATGTGGAGGAAACTCTCGTTCGGATCAATCTGGAAGCTGCAGAAGAAATCGCACGCCAACTCCGGATTCGAAATGTGGGCGGCCTCATCATTTGCGACTTCATCGATATGCGTTCCCGCAAAAATCAGCGGCGCGTTCTCGAGCGGCTGAGAGAATGTATGAAAGAAGATTCAGCGAAATGCACCATTTTGGGGATGAGCGAATTTGGCCTTGTCGAAATGACGCGGCAAAGAAGCCGCGAATCTCTCTCTCAGACTATTTACACCAACTGCCCCTATTGTGTCGGCAGCGGCCTTGTCAAATCGCATGAGAGCGTCTCCGTTGAAATCGAGCGGACCTTGAAAAAATTGATCCTCTGCCAAAGCCAATATGCGATGAAACTGGTGACCCACCCAGATCTCAATCGCTATCTGGAGGGGGGCGATAAAGACTATTACCACAAACTCGCTGGTAAATCGAACGCCCATCTCGAATTTGCGGTCAACGATACGCTCCATTTAAATGAATTTCTTTTCTATTCAACACTCAATGGCCAAAGAATTGACGCCTGAAGAATCTCATCTCTTAAACCGCCTCAGGGCAGTGGATGAGATCATACCTGAAAAATATCGGCAGATCCTTCTCCAATTTTACAATAGCTATCGAGAAGCCATCCTCTCTTCTGGCAAGCCAATTGCCGCTGCCATCCCCATGCTTCTTCTCTTTCTGCAACTGATTGAGGAACAATTTAAACACCCCCACTCGTTTCAGCCCTATCACCAAAAAGTGCGCCATCCCTTCGACTACTACCGCTTCGGCCTCGATTTCATCCGCCCCCTCGTCGACATCAATCATTCCCGCATCTATGGCGAAGAGCATCTCAATACGATCCTTTCCCAACTAAAAAAAGGCGATAATGTCGTTCTCTTGGCGAATCATCAGACAGAACCCGATCCTCAAATCATCGCGCTGCTTCTCGAGAAAAAATATCCCGCTCTCGCTGAAAAAATCATCTACGTCGCCGGCGAACGAGTCGTCACTGAGCCTCTCGCAATCCCCTTTAGCCTGGGATGCGATCTCCTCTGCATTTACTCCAAGCGCTACATCGACCATCCGCCAGAACTAAAAGCCAAAAAGCAGCTGCACAATAAAAATACGATGGAATTGATGAGCCGCCTCCTCCAAGAAGGAGGCAAAATCATCTACGTAGCCCCGAGTGGCGGGAGAGACCGGCGCAACGCCCAAGGCATTATTGAAATCTCTCCTTTCGATCCGCAAAGCATCGAAATGTTCTATCTCATGGCGCGCAAAGCCAAAACTCCCACCCACTTCTATCCTTTCACCCTCTCTACCTATAATGCCATGCCGCCGCCAGAGACAGTTCAAACAGAGCTTGGAGAAACCCGTTCCGCCCAGCGAACCCCTATCTATCTCGCGTTTGCCCCTGAATTCAATATGGAACATTTTCCCGGTTCCGACGAGAATGATAAAACGCTCCGCAGGCAGCACAAGGCAGAGGCAATTTGGAAAATCGTGAGTAAAAATTATAAACTGATACAGGATCAACAATGAAAATGGTAATTTCCGCTCTCATTACATCCCTTACCTTTGGAGGCGCGGACAATATGACTGTAAACCCATTCAGCATCATCGAAGATACTTCCTCCCTTCCTCTTCTCAATCCCGATCTGGCGCACCGCAAGATCGCAAAGCTTAAACTGCAAAACAATCTGGAAGTATTGCTAGTTTCCGATCCAAATGCCGATCAGTCGGGCGCTGCCCTGGCCGTCGAGGCGGGGTCGTGGAATGACCCCCTTGAATATCCCGGGATGGCCCACTTTTGCGAACACATGCTCTTCATGGGAACGGAAAAATATCCCAATGAAAATGATTTCCAAGCCATGGTCTCCGATTATGCGGGAATGACCAATGCCTTTACCGCTCCGAATCGAACTGTCTATATGTTTGCCTCTCATGGAGAAGGCTTTCTGCCTCTTTTAGATCGGTTTGCCCATTTCTTTATCGATCCACTGTTTAACGTATCGGGGATTGGAAGAGAACTGCACGCCGTGGATCAGGAGTTTGCAAAGAATCTGGAGAATGATGGCTGGCGCGAATACATGATTTTCAAAGAGATGGGCAACTCGAAACATCCCAATCGAATGTTCTCCGTGGGGAATTCAGAAACATTGGGACAAATCCCTCAAAGCGCTTTGAAGGAGTGGCATGAGCAGTATTACGGCGCAAATCGAATGCACTTAGCCATCTATTCTTCTTTGCCAATGGAAGAGCTCCAAGAAAGAGTCGTTCAATCTTTTACCGCTATTCCAGAAGTAAATGCTACGCCATCTCAAAGCCATTTGCCCTTAATGTCCGAGGGACAACGCGGGCAGATTACGTATATCAAACCGATCCAAACCCGGCGCCTTCTCACATTATTTTGGGAATTGCCGCACGCTCTTTGCCTCGATAAAAGCAAATCGGCCGAATTATTTGCCTACGCGCTGGATCGAGGCCAAAAAAAGAGCCTCTATGAGAAGTTGAAAGAAGAGCAGCTCGTCGATGGATTATTGGTCCGAGTGGATGACTTTGGAGGCAGGGAGCACAACTTCTTCCAAATCTATTTAGAATTGACGCAAAAGGGAATTGAACAAATGGATACAGCCATTTTGCGCTGTTTCCAAGCCATTGCAGGACTCAAAGAAGCCGGCGTTCCCCCCTACCTTTTTGAAGAGAAAAACAGGATTGCAGAGCTCCATTATCAATACCAAAGTCGAAGCAGCGCATTTGAGTTCATTTCAAAAATGGGAGATGCCCTAGTCGATGAAGAGATCGGCACCTTTCCTCGAGAAACGCTCATTGCTTCAGAATACAATCCCCAAAAACTAGATGCAGTCGCTTCGTTCCTAACCCCGCAGGATTGTTCCATCACTCTCTCTGCCTCCCCAGAATTGACAAAAGTGATACCGGAGAAACGAGAAAAATGGTGCGGGGCGGAATATGCCGCTCGCCCGATTCCTCCCCATTGGATGGCCTCTTGGAGCCGCGCCACGCCAAATCCCGACATCCAGCTAGCCGACCCGAATCCCTTTTTACCGACGCAATTGGCTGCCGTTCCCGATGAAGGCCTAACAAAAACGCCCATTCCCATTGCCGATACAGAGCTGGGGATCGCCTACTACGTGAGATCGGCTGAATTTGCCAATCCCGAATCGGTCTATTCGCTTCACATCCTTTCGCCAGAGTTAACCCCTTCTGCGAGAAGCTCCGTCCTCACCTCAATCTATTTAGACCATTTGACCGACCTCTTGCATCCGACGCTAACAACTGCCAACTCAGCAGGTCTTGCGTGCAAAATTGACCGGGAGCGGACGAGAATCAATCTCCAAGTTTCAGGTTTTAGCGAAAAGGCGCCTCTTCTCTTGCAGGAGATCGCAAAACAGATGCCCCTCAATCCCCCGACGCGCGAGCAATTTGCCATTTATGTCGCCCGCCATGAAAAAGAGTATAGCAATGGGACGAAAGATCTCCCTGTGAAACAGGCAAAAGAGCTGCTCGATACCATTGTCAATCAAGACAAGACGACAAAACGGGAAAATCTCGCTGCGCTTAAAACCATTCGCTATGAAGATTTCATTGAATTTCACCGAAGGCTATTTGAGAAAACCTATATCGAAGCGGTCTTCGCGGGCAATCTCTCTTTAAAAGATGCCGAATCGGCTTGGCTCGACGTCACCCACGCCATCAGCCGCGCCCCCTACCCTCTCGATGCACACCCACTCACCAAAATTCTTCGACTCCCCGAACAAGGAGGCCCCTTCCGCATTAGCCAAACAACGGAAGTCCAAGGCCATGCGGCCATTCTTCTTCTCGACGAAGGAGATTTTACCTTTGAAAAGCGGGCGGCGCAAGAAATCCTCGGCGCCGTCATCAAAGAGGCCTTTTTCGACGAGCTCCGCACCAAGCAAAAGACAGGCTACATCGTCCAAAGCGACTGCACAGAAATTGAAGAGCATCTTTTCCGCTATTTCCTCGTTCAATCCAATTCTCATCAGCCCGAAGAGCTCCTCTATCGCTTTGAGCTCTTCATTGAAGAATTCAACAGCGTCCTCGCTGAAAAGATCACTCCCGAGCGCTTTGAAACCCTGAAAGCCAGCATCATCTCCTCCCACAAAACCCGGTTTCGCAATGTGAAGGACAAGGCGGCCCTTTGGGACCTTCTCGCCTTCCAACACGATGCCGACTTCTCCTTTGTGGAGAAAAGGATCAACGCTCTGCAAAACCTCCCCTACGACCCCTTCCTCCAAACAGCGCACCGATTCCTCACGCGGGAAAACCACAAGCGCCTCGCCGTCCTCTTCGAAGGAAAAATCCCCTCCCCCTTTGCCTACGAACCCATTGGCATCCGTCAACTGGACGAAATCGCCTCCTACACCCCCCGCCGCGACACCGCCCCTGCCGAGGTGGGGCAGGGACCATAGGGACTTGTACAAAATACTTGGATTGGGTATATTTAGGATTATAAATGGGTTAGGACTACTTGGCCGGCGCTAAGCTCCTGGGACTTCTCGGGAGCTTTTCGCTTTTTATGGGTAAAGATAAAGTCTGTTTCCTACTTTCTCCCCATCCATATTCCGATCGAATTTCTTCTCTAAAATTCTAAGGGCACGATTCGGTTGTCCGGGTCTAAGTACTGAAAGACCGATCGGACGTGCGATCATATCTGCAAATTGCAGCCCTTCTGAATTCGTCTGCTTATTGGCAATGACAATCTCAAAAGGCAATTGCAACTGTGCGGAATTATGTCGATTACAAACCCGCTGAAATTCAAGTTCTAAAGCAGCGTCCTCTTTTCTACCACGAGCTTCAAAAACAACATGGGTTAAGCAATCCTGTTGGTTCCGGCTTTTGAGAAAATCATGGAGTTTTTCCAGTCCAAGTTGCATCGCCAAATGATAGGTTTGTGTGGGAGCCGAGTCATACTTTTTTAGTTTGTACTTATCAATAACCACTGCAAGCAATGTGAAGTCGGTCTGGGCAATCAAATTGGCAATTGCATCTAAAAAGATTTCGCGAGGGTTCTTATTCAAAGCACTAAAGGCACCTGTTTTTCTACGAATGTCTCTTTCATGTAACACAACCATATCATGACCAAATGTCGAAAACTTGAGCATCCGCAAGGCAGGAGTTACAACATGGGAATAGTACTTTTTATCGAAAACACAAAAAGTTAAAACAAATAGAGGATAATCTGCATCAATGGACTGAAGGCTATGATCCCCGCTTTCATCAACATAAACGATATAATCGCTGTGAGCAATGTCCATGAATCACTTTTGTGAGCTGGAGATTGTACTCATGTAGTCAAAATATTTTCTACTATTTTTTCCTGCCTTCTTTTAAACGGCGAGGGCTACCACGGGTGGTGGGGCTTTCTTTTCCCGCAGGATGCCGAGGATGACGAGCAAGAGGCGATCCTTCTTTAGATGAAATTCGGGATCGACTAGATTTGCCTTCGCTAACGATCCCTGCAGCAGCTGCGCTCTCTGTTCGTCATTTAGACTTGGGTTTTGCGCCACCCAGTCCCTTAAATGATCAAGCACTTTATTTTTCCGGTCTGCTCTTAAGACAATCCCCGTCATCAGCTCTTCAATCCGAGCCGGGGTGGCAAGGGCAAGAAGCCCTTGAAACCGAGCCTTCCGCGGAGCATCCAGGCTTGAGGTTTGGTTTATCCAATTTCTTAAATGGACAATCAGTTGATTGCCCGACTCCCCTTTATGATCGATCGCAAGCTGTGTTAATTGCCCTAAGACTTCAACTTTTCGAGCCGTTGGGAGAATGGGAAGAGTCTCTTCCTCCTCCATTGCCATCAACCGCTCGAGCGCTATCTCAGTCATCCTATCTTCCATCTCAACGGCTCGATCGATCGAAAGATCCGACATCTCTTTTTCCATTCTTTTTTTATATTCTCCCATCATGCCTGCACGGAGGGGCAAGAACGCCGTTTCCCAAAGCATGAGGTCGGTCATTCCAAACTCATTCTCTTCATGCTTGGCGAGAGGATAAAATCCCCGCTTCAACCAAAGGGTCACCATTTGATAGAGATGGACATCTTCTGCCGTGTCTTGGAGAGCTTCTTTCTCTCGGAGGACATTAAAAGCAAATTCAAAACCTCCTTGGATCATCTGCAGGCGCGTTCTCTGCAGAGTCAACCGAATCTGCCTCTCAAATTCTTTTGCTGGATCAATCGGCTGTCCATCTGAAGCCTTATCCATCAGAGAATCAATAAACCCTTCGAGAAGTTCTCCTGAGGCGCGGCTCTGCGCAAGGGTGCAATAATCGCCCCCTTCAATGGCCAATTTCATGAGCGTATCTTCTTTTTCAACCGTTGTCGCTTGAGGACGGGTGAGGAAAGGGATGATCTTGGCCGTATTTTCAATGGCCTGTTCCAAAAGAACTTGGGGCCCTTGGATCGTCTTTTTGCCGTGCAATTTCAAGACATAAATCTTCAATTGCTCTTTTACCCAATCGGCGATGAACTGGTTTTTGGTTTGCCCTTTCTCCGCAGATAGCTCCGTTACACGCTCTTCAATCTGATTCCGATAAGGGATATAGGCTGCGCGATAGAGTCTTCCGTTTCCCACATCACCTTTGTCAGGATCTTTTTCATATCTAAATCGTTTGATTTCGGGGAACCGCTTCTGCAAGAATTGAATGAACCGTTTATCATCAGTCAATCGAGTCATAAAAAAGTCGTAATGGGCCTCATCGATCCATTTGTCTCCTAAGCTGTCCCACAGTTCAATCAATTTGTCAAAGTTTCGATCTTCCGGAATTTTGACCAATGGCTCCACCGCTACTGTACAGTGGGCGGGATTGATCTCATAGTCTTCCTTTTTCGCCTCTAAAATCTTCTGGATCTCATCGAAAGTAAGCGTTCTTCTTTCGACAAGGGGCGCATCGAATTCTTTCATCAGGGGGATGCTGTGAATCGCTTCTTTGAAATTGTCCATTTGCTCTATATCCATCGGCCGACCAAATTTTTGAGCTCTTTTTTTCTCCGCGATTTCCACAAGTGTCGTGGCAATGGGCTCGATCACACCTCTTCGACTGAAATGGTCGATCTGTTGATGGATGAACCGATTCACAGGAGGAATGTAGGTTAAAATCGCAGCCGCGGCCATCACTTTTGTAACCACAGAACCGACAATCAACAGCCCGACCAGAGAAATGAGGGGCATTCTTTTCTCTATAAACAGACTCACCTTCCTTGGAATGACCCCAAGATTTTGATCGAGGTATTCATAGACAATGGCCAGCATAATACCGCCAGCTATATAGAAATGGCCCAAAAGGGCAAAGACCGCAACTGCAACGATCGTGACCACTCGGATGATCGTGCTGATTTTTTCGGCGATGAAATTCAGTGTCTTGACAGTGCGAAGGCTCAAGTGCATCGGCAGTTTAAAGGGAAGCTTGGGGATTTTATTGAATACTTCGGCCACTCCTAACGTATGAGAAGGAAC
>DATIHQ010000017.1:0-6044 GCA_035480535.1 Chlamydiales bacterium | reverse complement strand
GGGCAATGCCTCGCATCTCATCGACGCTCTCGTTCCGATGGTGATTGGGATCAACATGCTCATCAGCGGCCTTGCGCTCGTCTTTGCCTTCGCCTATAGAAACACACTCCTACCCCTGGAAAGTGGATTCTATCGCTTTTGCCTTCGATTCATCGTTCCCTTAACGCTCACCATTATCCTGCTGGGCAACCTGCGGCATGAATGGATCGATTTTGATCTAGCGAAGATGATCCGTTGGGGTTGGCTGATCAGCGCCTGCATATTCGCTGCTTTTTTGGCCATTGCGGAGAAAAAACGAGCTGTTGCAATGAATCATTAAAGGATAAAAAAAGAGGCCGGGAATTTACCGGCCTCTACAAAATGGGGAGGAAACTTTTTCAAGCTAAGCGATTCTAGAAATCGACTCGTCCCGTTACGGTTAACCCATGGATATATAAGTTTCCATTGGGAGACTTAACTTGAGCTACAGCTGTATGGTCTTCATAGTGACGGAACATCTGTTGATCAAAGAATACTTGGAATCCATAACTAGCTTCGAAATCGATATGCCATTTATTGCTATCTAGATAAGTACCCCAGCCAAATCCTGTTTCAAGATCCACGTGTGCTCTTACTTCATCCCGGTCTGTTCTGCTGATGAAGAAAACGGGAACTCCGATGAAATAGTTTGGAGTGGTTGTTGTATTTGTCACATAGGGAAGAAAAACGGTTTTGGATTGTGTCTTATATTTTGTATAGAGGAGATCTCCATAGGCTTCTCCGAAGAGTCTGAACTCTTTGGTCAACATCCAGTCACAATCGATGCCCACCCGAGGACCCACAGCCCAGCTATGGGTTCTCTGATAAACATTCTCTTCTCCCAAAATGGAAGGAGAGGGAGTCGCTGAAACAATGTTATTGTTTACATAGTTTACATGAGCCATCTGGCGGATCCAAGCGCCTCGTACAGCGAGAATTGGATGGAATATCAAAGCAGTTCCCACATAATAACTACGACCGAGTTCCAGGTCTACAAAGTCTAAATTGCAATGCCAATGCTCAAATGCTGTATTAAACGCATTAGAGCCTGCTATGTAGGGGTGCCCCCATGTGGGATAAATCCCTCCTGTGGCTGGAGCTGTAGCGGATCCAGAATTATCGCTTCGGATTCGGGTATATTCAGCGTAGAGATCCCAATCATCATAGTTGAGATCGGTTCCCAAACCTACCTTAAATCCTGGTTGATAGTCAAAGTCCATCCCTTCGAATTCACCTTGAAAGTTGGCTAAAGAAGGAGAAATTTCATCAGTGAAACATATTTCCATATTCTCTTGGATAAGATCCCAATAGATAAAACTTGCTGAGCCATATACATCCCAGCCGCAACTCACTTCGATGCCAGCAGGAAAATTATAAGCTGGCGGAATTTGACATTCATCTGGACAGCATTTATCACTCATAGCTTTTGGGACACCAAAGGCAGTCGCAGCTGCAAGAAGCAACGCGATCCCATAGGAAACAGATTGATTCATTAAACCTCCACAACTCAAAAATTTTTACTTGAGAACCTCTGTTATAGCAAATGGAGAGTTATTTCTTCACGTCTTTTCGAAAAATTCATTTTGCTCTATGGACATTTTTTCTCAGAAGCTTAAAATATTCCGCATGCGTGCATGGGTCTCCCTTCTACTCTTTTCCTCCGCGCTTTTCAGCGCCCAGATCCAAGAAAAAGTCCTGATTTGCGGGATTGGCCGCAATATCGAAGCGGCGGTTCCCAACACCATCCGATCTACTACCGAGCTTGGTTCCCGGTTTTTAGACTACCGCGTGATCCTCTACGAGAACAATTCGCACGATCAAACAAAAGCCCTTCTTCGCAAATGGGCAGAGGAAAATCCCAAAGTCCTTCTCCGCTCTGAAAATCTCTCTAAAAAGCAGCTTGCGAAAGAGTTGTCGATGAAGGTGTTGAACCGAACCGAGCTGATCGCCAGGGCCCGGAACATCGTCCTCAATACCGCGATGAAAAAGGAGTTTGACGATTACAAATATGTCATTTGGGCCGATCTCGATTTCTTAGAGCCGTGGGATGTGGAATCGATAGTTGAAACCATCCTTCATCCTTCTCAAGAATGGGATGCCGTCTTTGCTTATGGCGCTTATGATCTGTTTGCCCTCCGCTCTGCCGAATGGCCCATTGGGTTTGAGCTTCTGGGCCTTCCTTATTTAGCAAAACTCAAGGAGATCGAAAAAGAATTTATCCTCGATAGAGAAGGCCCTTGGAAAAAGGTTTACTCCGCTTTTGGAGGACTCGGAATTTATAAGCGAGAGGCACTCCGCGGATGCCGCTATTCTGGCGTTGTCACAAAAGACCTTGAGACAGTCACTCTCCAGTGGCTTCAAGAAGCCCGTGCAAAGGAAAATATCTGTTTTTTAAGAGATTATGAGGAACTTCTCTCCCAGACAACACCGATCGATCTTCCCCTTCTCAACCGAGAGCAACTTCCAGATCAGATCGGCGTGAAGATTCCCAAAGGAAAAATCGTCTGGTTTTCTTGCACGCCGAATACAACTCTTCCATGGACATGCGAACATGTCCCTTTGCATGCTTCGATGAGTTTGCTTGGGCATGACAAGCTCTTCATCAACCCTAAAATCCATTGCCAACAAAACCCTTCCCGCGAGTTTTCAAAACGAGCTTCGAGTTATCCCTATCTCTCTGGCGACACCTGGCGATTTTTTGCCGACTGGAAAGTGGCGAAAGGGGAAAAATTCAATCCGAAAAAAGTGCAAGTGGGCGACACAATTTTTGTCGAATATGCAAAACTCCCCCATTTTGCCGCTAAAATTCTCCCGAAAATTAGAAATCGATTCATCCTCATCACCCCTAACTGCGAATTTGGCACAGATAATCCGCAACCCGGTTCTTTCGCCTATCTTCTCAAGTCCAATAAAATTGCCGCTTGGTTTGTCCAAAATATCGACCAAGCGCCAACTGAGCGACTCATCCCCATCCCCATCGGCCTCGCCAATCAAGTTTGGGAACATGGGCAAATTTCGATCCTGAATCCAATATTATCTTCCGCCCCCCCGCCTGCAAGCAATCAGCGGGATCGTTTTCTTTACATCAATTTTTCTCTCGGTACCAATGCAACAGCGAGATTGCCCTGCCTGCAACAGTTTAAAAACATCGCCCCCGAATCTCCCAAACCCTTTCAGGACTATCTATCCGACCTATCCCACACCCTTTTTGTTCCCAGCCCTCCCGGCAATGGCCTCGATTGCCACCGCACCTGGGAAGCTCTCCTGATGGGATGTTATCCCATCGTTCTCAGCTCCACCCTCAATCCCCTCTATGAAGATCTCCCCGTCGTCATTGTTCAAAATTGGGAGGAGGCGACCGATGAGTTTCTCTCTAAAAAGCTCGAAGAGTTCAAAAGCCGCACCTGGACAACGGAAAAACTCTACGCCCCCTACTGGTTCGACAAGGTGCGCAAAATCCAGAAAAACCTGAGGGACAACGCCACAACGAGCGAGCGTTTTCACGCCTGGTTAAGCAGAAACAACTAGCTATCAATCACTTACGAACAATCCCCTTATAAATTAAGCTTGACTTTTTAAAGAATTTATTATATAATTAAGCTAGGCAAGATATTAAACTTATTAAAAATAAGGCATAATTATGGCAGGCATACCTTTAGTCCCAGCTATCAATTCAAGCGTCCCAAACCCGATCGATGTCTTAAAAGCAGACATGAAGAAACACCCAGAGAATACGGCGCTGGATGAACAAGAACTGGCCCTAGAAGAAGAAATGCAAAAGCTATTTCTCTCTGGAGATAGTTCGGGCAAATACGATCAACTTCAATGGCAAGAAATGCTCCTAGAGAAAGGTAGAGAAGATAAGACGGGTAAAACTCTATTGGAAACCCCAGATGAGTTGAACAATTCGTTATTGTGCTACCTCGTTGCGAAAATTCGGGAGACAAACCCTAACTTTGCTCCAATGGGCACAGAAGAAGGGGAAGCAGCGCTCGCAGACTTACAGAAAATCATCGACCGAATGTAATTTCATAGGCAAGATATTAAACTTATTAAAATAAGGTATAAAAATGGAACTGCAACTGCAAAGAATAGATGCCAATATAACTCCTGCTCAACTAAGCCAGGAAATCGCGGATTTAGAGAAACAAATTCAATCGCATCCTGAAGATGCTGTGCAAAATAAGTTTGATACCCTCCAGATTGAGCGCGAAGAGCGCAGGTTAACCATTACGGAAGCCATCCTGAAAGAGCATCCCGAACTCGACCCAAATAATAAAGCAGATCGAAAAACTCTTGCGGCGCTAGCTGATGCTGCTGTAGAGAAAGACTCTGATTACAACGAGATCAGCGATGAAATGGCTCTATTGTCAAAGAACCATCCATACGAGTGCACGAAATGGGGCCTCTTCCTCATTACATGAGCGGCGCACTGGTGGTATAGAAACGGGAATTCTCCAATTGAATGAGGGCCGTCATAATGCACTGCTTGGTGTATTTTTTTCGGTCAATCCTTCCCTTTGTCAGAATTCCGATCAATCCCTCGCTAGAGCCTAAATTGGGATTGGAAGAGATGCCAGCCTGATAGCAGGCTTCGCTTAACGACATCTTTTCCTGAAGGATCAGCTCGAGAAGCGGCCTCGGCACTTCAAACCCGCACGATAATCCTATGTAGTGATGAGAGCCATCGTAGATGGCGCAGATCGAGGATTCCAAAAATCCCGACTGCGTGCCTGGCGCTTCAAATAATCCGCTTTCAATTCCAAATGCATACTTACATCCCCCACTCGCAGTAAATGCGTTCTCTGCCCGATTTTTTGCCCCTCGAATCATCTCCTCCAAAGAAAGCGGCTGTTCCGATATATCAGAGGGAACGGCATAGGAAACAACAACAGCCCCAGCCAGATCTGGATACTCCTGAATCACCTCTTCAACAGCCTCAATTTTGATTCGATTGGTCGATCCAATGGCCAAGATCATCTCATCCCCCGCCCAAGAAATATTTAGAGAAAATAGATAGAAAAAATTGACAAAATGGGCGAAAATCATCAAATTGTGCAAAAAAAACCTCAGTGAAAAACATGTCGCTCCTAGCTTCAAAGATCCAATTTTGGATCTACCGACTCTCGACGATCCTTAAGTCATTCAAAACAATCTATACCCTGCCTCCTGAGAAAGTGGAGGCATTTCTGAACTCTTATATCATTTATGACCACGATTGGGCAAATGAGAAAGAACTCATAGACAATCTTGGGCCTAATTATGAGCAAGAAATTCAGAAAAAGCTAGTCGATTACTACTCGGTCCTCAATCACCTCTGCTCGATTGGCCAAGTGGAAAAAATGTACATCCCGCCCGCCATCGATCTCTCCGCCAGCATCATCGCCAACCAGAAATTGTTTGAAAAAATGATGTGCCAGGATCTCGGCCTATCTGCCGGGCAAAGAGTCCTCGATATCGGCTGCGGCAGAGGACGTGTTGCAGGCCACATGGCGCAACTCTCGGGCGCGCACCTCATCGGCATGAATATCGACCCCGACCAACTCGAAAGCGCTCAAAAATTCGCGCAAGGACACAATCTCTCCCATCACTGCACCTTTCTCCGCGGCGATCTAAACCAGATCCCCTATCCCTTCCCCGACGCTTCTTTCGACAATATCTATGAAATCCAGTGCATCTTCAGCCTCTCAAAAGATCTAGGAAAGACCTTCAAAGAAATCCACCGCCTCCTCAAACCCGGCGGCCGCTTTGGCTCTCTCGAATGGGCTAGTCTCGACAAATATGATCCCAAAAATCCCCATCACCTCGATCTCATGAGACGCATCAAGCCCCTCATCGGCGCGATCGGCACCCATTCAGTCGATAATTGCATCCATCTCCTCCAGCAAAGTGGATTTGAGATCATCAAGAGTGAAAATGCCAGCGTCGGCGGCTACCAAGCGCCCCTCATCGAAAATGCGGACAAATTCTTTACCCGCGCAAGCCGCCTGATCCATTTCTGTGTCCGCTACAAAATCCTACCCGCG
>DATIHQ010000016.1:0-16615 GCA_035480535.1 Chlamydiales bacterium | reverse complement strand
TTCGCGGACTTTCTCGAGAATTTTTGGATCAGAGGGACAGGGCTCTAAACCCCAAATCTCCTTGGCATAATGACCGATCGAACCATCGGAGGAGAAGCGTCCCATCGCTGCGATGTTGTGAATGGCCGTTTCCGCCCAGGCATTGGGCTGTAAGAAAAGCGCCTCCACCTTCTTCTGCGTTTCAGAATAGGAGCGGAGATCTTTTAAGACGCGATAGACATCCGTTTCGATCAGGCTCTGGTAGATTTGAGAAAACGCCTCAGACTCGGAAGGATTCTCCGCAAAGGTCCCATCTTTCAGGGAATCGAGCGCCTTCCGAATGGCCTCATCGCCGATATAAATATCCCAAGATTTATACGGCCTTGCGATTTCTTCCGCTGTTGAACCAAATCGAAAGGGCCACCAGCGATCTGTCACCGCCTCTCTCATCTCGATATTGGCTCCATCTTCTGTGCCAATCGTAAGGGCGCCATTCATCGCCAGTTTCATATTGCTCGTACCCGAAGCTTCCCACCCTGCAGTCGAAATCTGCTCAGAGAGATCGGCCGCGGGGATAATCTGCTCCGCTAGCGAGACATTGTAATTTTCCACGAAAGCAATGCGAAGATGGTTTTTACACGCCGGATCATTGCGGAATTTTCGAGCCAGCGCGCAGATCAGCTGAATGATTTGTTTCGCTCTTACATAACCTGGCGCCGCCTTCCCTCCAAAGATGCAATAGCGCTGAATAGGGGGAGGGGTCTTCTGGATTTCCTGATAAGTCATGATCAGATGCAAAACGCTTAAAAGTTGCCGTTTATATTCATGGATTCGCTTGATTTGGACATCAAAAAGCGCCGAGACATCCTGTGTGGAGCAATGAGCAATCACTTTTCCTTTTGCATCGCGCAAAAAAGTCTCCCGAGATAAATAATCAATCAGAGCCTCTTTATTTTTTTTCTTAATTTCTAAGAATTCTTTTTGCGACTGCCGATCTGAGGCAAACTGAGCCAATTTTTCCATCTGCAGAAAATCGGTAATCCACCCCTTGCCAATCCGCTTTGTAATGAACGCAGCCAGCAGGGGATTGGCGTGGAGCAGCCAGCGCCTTTGCGTCACTCCGTTGGTGATGCCCATAAATTTCTCTGGATACATCTCGTAAAAATCGGGGAAGATTTTCCTCTTTAGAATTTCTGTATGGAGCTTGGCCACTCCATTGACTTTATGGCTCCCCACGATGGCCAGATGGGACATTTTCACCTGTCCTCCTTCCAGAATGGAAACGCGGCGCACCCGCTCTTCATCTCCTGGAAAACGGGCTCTCACCTGATTGCAAAAATCCAAGTTCAGCTTTTGGATCACCTGATATTGGCGGGGAATCAATTCAGCAACGCGGGTCTCATTCCATTCTTCAAGCCCCTCACTCAAAATCGTATGATTTGTGTAACTGCAGCAAGCCTGGCAAGTTTCCCAGGCCTCTTTCCAGGAGAAATCATAATTTTTCGTCAACATCCTCACCAATTCTGCAATGACGAATGCAGGATGCGTGTCATTGATTTGAATCCTCACTTTATCTCCGAAACTGGAGAGATCCCCAAAGAATTTCAGATGGCGCCGAATGATATCCTTCAATGAAGCCGATACGAGCAAAAATTCCTGCTTCAACCTCATCCGCTTGCCCAGTTCATTATTGTCATTGGGATAAAGAACATCGGTCAACGCCGTATTTTCCGAAGCCTGATCGAGAAATCCCGCATTGTAGCGCTGCAGCTGGAAATTCCGCGGCGATTCCTTCGTCGACCAAAGGCACATCGTCAAGACAGAATAATCGCTTTTTTCTGAATAGCCAATGATCGGCACAAAGTAGGGAAGCGCCCGCACCTCTTCATAATCTTCAAGCAAAAAGACATCATCTCCATGTTTATTCTTCGCCGCCACCGGTTTTCCCCGGTAATGAACCAATGCAGCCTCTTGATCGCGCCTAAATTCCCATGGATAGGCATTCAATAACCAGCAATCGGGTTTTTCCACCTGGTTGCCATCCCAAATCTCCTGCTCAAAAATCCCATATTGATATCTCAGCCCATACGCTCTCACAGGATATTGCTTTGTCGCTAGCGAATCGAGAAAGCAAGAAGACAACCTTCCCAAGCCCCCATTTCCCAGCCCCGCATCCATTTCGCATTCGATCAAATCCCCAAAAGACCTATTCATCTTCGCCAAAACGGCCTTAGTCAACTCCATCGCCCCGATATTCGTAATATTATTCCCCAGAAATCTACCCGGCAGATATTCCATCGACAAAAAGTAGGTCATCCTCGGCTTCTTTGTCGCAAACGTCTGATACGTCGAGGTCCAATTGACCATCATCTCCTCTCTCAGCGCCGTGCAGAAAGACTCATAAAACTCTTCAATGGGGGCTTCATCGGCCGTCTGGCCCGATCGGGTAATGATGATGTGCTTGATCTTCTGTACTAGTTCTTCAGCCTGCGTATCAATCTCATCCATGGCCCACATATAGGGCAAATAAACAGTGAATTCAAGGGTAAAGAACTCACGTTATAAATATCTGATTATAAGTCGATTGCGTTATCTAATAATGGGATGTGGTTGAGTGGTAATTAAACTATTTATTTGCTATAATCTTAATAAAACAAAATTGAGGAAAAATTATGTCAGCAACACAACCAACAGATAGTTCAGCTTTCTGGGCTACAGGTCCAACTCTTGATGAAGCCAGTTATCCTTTTTGGGCAGCCTTCTCAACGCCTTACGCTAAAGCCTTTTCTCAGCTCCAGATATGGCATGTAGAGAGGTCAATTAGTTACGATACACTTATTGAGAAACAGGCTGTTTTGGAAAAGATCCGTATTTCTACGCCTGATCCTGAAATGACACAGAAACTAAAAGAGGTTCTTGACGGGGTCGTTTTACACCCTAAGGGTACTTTTAGAAGAGGATGTTCGATTCAGTAATGGAATTGCGATAATCTAGAATCACCTGGTTTTTCTTTTGCGGCTCCAGTAGAACCAGTTTTTCTTTTCCCCAGCTAAATGAGGGTTTTTAGCCTGCTCGATCGCCGCTTGAAAGACATCTTCTACGCATGGGTCTTGCTGTGTGTTCGTGATCCGGCAGAGTTTTCCATACAAATCGCAGGCATCCTGGAGGGCAAGTTCCTCTAGACTGCGGATTCCTAAGGCTTCAAAATCAGCCAATGTCGCGGGGCCGACCGAGACGAGATCGGACAGGGTCTGTGGAGGTGTTCTTTTTTTCGCCATAAATAACTCCGCTCGAGTATAATTCCTGTCTATGAAAAAGTACATGCTGTTCTTTTGTTTTATAAGCCTTTTTGTATGGGGCGACGAGCCTCAGAAGATTATTTGTTTGGTCTCTCCGCCAAGGTCTCTTTCGGTGGGCTTTTTGAGGATGATGGAGGCGCGGGGTGATTTCAAGATTTACCATGAACCGACAATCAGCGTTTATCATCGGGTCAATGGGCTTAGATTCTCCGATGATTGGTTTAGAGAGGGGGCCTTCCAAACCTTTGATGAAGTCAAGGAAGCGATCTTTAATGAGAACTCAAATGTCTTTGTGAAAGAGATGAGCTTTTCATTGAATGAAGTGATTGATGAAGACTTTATGAAAAGGCCAAATGTCTATTTTGTATTTCTCTTCCGCAATCCTCATGACGCAATCGTTTCTTTTTACAAGAAACTTGGCCGTATTGTCGAGGATTTCCAAGTGGCTTGTGGATATAAAGCCGCCCATGAAGTGTTTCACAAAATCATAGACAGCGGCGCAAGACGTCCCCTCGTTCTCTCTTCAGAAGAACTGGGCGCCAACCCTGAAAAAGTGGTCAAAACATTCTGCGATTATGTGGGGATCCCCTTTATTGAACAGGCGCTCTCTTGGGAAAATCTAGGGAGCAACTTTGGCGGCTATGAGGAATGGCATGAGACCAAAAGGACAGATCACACCCAACATTGGCATGGAGAAGCGATCCAGAGCACGAAATTTGTACCTCTGAAGTCTTACGAAGTAGATGACAAGGGAAATCCCACCTTCTCAGAAATCAAAAGTCTAGAAGATCGAAAAGAATGTGAAAAGGCCTATCTAACCAATCTTCCCTATTATCTATTTTTCAAAGGAGATTTATGAAGAAAGTAGCCATCTACCTAGCGGGCAGTATCCAAAAGGGACATGAGACTCATGAATCGTATTGGACAGCAGCTCACATGGAGATTTTAAAGAAAGAGCTGAAAAATGTGATCTTTCTCAACCCAGCGTTTCGAACGGACAATCTCTCAGATCAACTCTCCGTTTTTGGGAGAGATATGCTTCAAGTTTTTTGCAGCCATGTCGTCTTTGTCGATGCAAGAGACCGGCGAGGATTGGGAGTAGGGGCTGAAATGATGTGGGCGAAGGTGAATCGGATCCCCGTTGTCACTTGGGCGCCTAAAGAGACTCACTATCATAAGAGCAAAACGACCATTCTCAACGTCCCCGTCGAGAACTTCATCCACCCCTTTGTCGAATCACTCAGCGACGCCATTGTAGAAACTGTAGCCGATGGCGCCGCATGGATCCAAAAGTGGATGGCCGATCCGTCTATGAAAATCAAAGGAATCGACCATGTGGCCCTTGCTATGGAGCATTACAAGGAAAGCCAACTCATCCATGATCTGCCGATGAAAGAACTCTTTCAAATGAATGAAGAGCTCCAAAAGCGGATGCAAAGACCTCTATCTAGGAATATTTAATCAGTAAAACAGGAATTTCAGTAGGTAGAAAGCCAAGATACTGAAGAGGGCGCAAAGGGGAATCGTCACGACCCAAGAGACGACGATTTCTTTGAGCGTTTGCAGATTGAGTGCCTTAAGACCGCGGGCCATGCCAACGCCAAGGACGGCGCCGACGAGGGCATGTGTTGTGGAAATGGGAAGCCCCAGTTTAGAGGCGAGAAGAATGGTCGTCGCCGCCCCAAATTCAGCCGAAAAGCCCCGCGTAGGCGTGAGTTCAGTGATTTTTTTCCCAATCGTCTCGATCACGCGCCAGCCCCAGGTAGCCAGGCCAATGACGATGCCGCCGCCGCCGAGGGCGAGGAGCCAAGCGGGGATCACTGAGTGAGAAGAAAGAGTGTTTGTTTGAATCACGCCCAGGACGGCGGCTACGGGGCCAATTGCATTGGCGACGTCGTTGGCACCGTGCGCAAAGGCGACGAGGCAAGCGCTGAGGATTTGCAGATAGATAAAGATCTTTTCCACGCCATGATACTGGGTGGTCGAATGGTTAAAGGGCATGTTCTTCTTCACCGTATCGCTTAAATCTCTCACTTCCGAGAGGAGATGAGAAATCCGCTGATCATAGGCTTCATTCCGATTCGAGAGATGCACCCGCTGCAGGTGGTGGAGCGCTTTTTCCAGACTGACGGCTTGATAAGGGTGAAATCCCTCAGCGAGCTGAAGGGCTGATTCGGGAATTCGCTGCACAAAGAGGCGACTGATGAGGGCGGCGGCGAGGCCGATGGCAAGTGAAATCAAGCAAGAAAATCCAAGCTGCGATTGATAGAAGAGACTTAAAGAAACCACAGTAAAGCAGAGGAAGACAAAATAGGGAGTGAGTTTTTGCGTCGCCTCAATGGGATTGAGGGCAAAGAGAATTTTCCTCTGGATCAGGCTAAAAATGCCATAGGCAAAGATGCCGCTTAAGAAAGGGGAAAGAACCCAGCTGGCCACAATCCAGCCCACCTCATTCCAGTGAACCGCATCGATGCCGCCGACGATCGCGCCGAAGCCGACGACCGCGCCGACAATGGCATGCGTTGTGGAGACGGGAAGGCCATAATAAGAGGCCAATTGCAAAAGGGCGCCCGTGGCCAAAAGCGAACCCATCATTCCCAAAATAAAAATGGTCGGGTCTGCATGAAAAATCTCAGGATCGATGATCCCTCTTTGAATCGTCTCAGAGACATTTGAGCCGACGAAAAAAGCGCCTGAGAACTCGAGGATGGCGGCTAAGTAGACCGCTTTGCGCAAAGAAAGAGCTTTGGAGCCGACGGAAGTCCCCATCGCATTGGCTACATCATTTGCGCCAATGTTCCAAGCCATATAAAAGCCTAGCGCTAGAACAAACACCTGAAAAAGGGTATTCATTTTAACTCTAATAACATGCGCACTCGGTTGCCCAGCTTTTCAGACAAACGGGAAAGTTGACCAATTTCTTCGATTAAAGTCATGCAGAGATAAAAAGCGGGACTCGGAAGGGCATCGCCCCCCTGATAGAGGCATTTTAAGAGCCGATTTTGGATTTGATCTACTTCATGCTCATAAAAGGCGATCTTTTCGACCATTCCTTTCACCTTCTCAGCTTCAATGCCGCCGAAAGAACATTCGAGAAGTTCTTCCAATTCTTTCATGACCTGCCGCACAAGGGCAAAGACTTCCAAATTCTTAGCACAGAGCAATAAAAAATCTTCCCTCATTTGGGGGAGCAGCTCGAGCTTGCGCATGCGAGCGTGATGGGCGATATCTTCAGTCTGGTCGGCGATCGCATCTTGAAGGGATAGAATTTCCAGAAGGGCGCCTCGATCTACCTGTAAAAAGAGGCTTCTCGGCAAGTGATTGCGGATATCGTTCTTTGTTAGATCCGCTTCATGTTCAAGACGGGAAATCTTCTCGGCGATTCGCTGAATGGCCCCTTCATCTTGCCTCATCAACGCTTCGAAAAGGGCGGGGAGTTCTCCAATGCAGCAAGCTACTTTGTCCATATGGGTTTGCAATGGAGCAAAAGGGGATTTCCCAAACAGCTTTGCGATCGTTAGCATGGGTAAATACTACGCTACGGACTAGATCTTTTCAAAGATTAATTTTTTGTCTTTTTCGGTGAGGAGGCGGAAAGCTCCCAGAGGGAGTGTGCCCAGAACGAGGGAGCCAATCCGAACCCGGGTCAATTCATCGATTTTGAGGCCGGCTCTTTCGGCGATGATCCTGACTTCGTGCTTTTTCCCCTCTTTCACGCAGATGCGAAAGGTCCCCCGACGCACTTTATGGACAGAAACGGGGCGGACCCATTTCTCATCGACTCGGGCGCCTTCCATGATCTTTTCTAAATGCTCAGGCATGATCTCTTGAGCCGTTTTGACAATGTATTCTTTAATCACATTGGAGGAGGGATGGATCACCCGATTGGCGAAGTGGCCATCATTGGTCACCAAAAGAAGCCCTGTCGTCTCTTTATCGAGCCTTCCCACTGTAAACAATCGCTCTGATTGGGGGAATAGATCGAGGACGATCGCTTTTTTCGCCAGACGAACGCTCGTGCAAATAAATCCATTGGGCTTATTGAGCATATAGTAAATTTTTTTCTGTTCGCCAGAGACTTTTTCTCCATCTACCACAATGGCATCGGTCTCCCAATCGACCAATGTTTGGGGCACCTTTACCGTATTGCCGTTGACCTGAACTCTCCCAGCGAAAATCAACTCTTCGCAGGCTCTTCTGGAGGCAATCCCGGCAGCGGCCAACGCCTTGCTCAATCTTTTCTTTTCCATAGGCCAACCACTATAAAGGAATCGCTCCATTTTCCACTATCTGTTAAACTTTGCATAAACAAGGAAATTCTATGGATCCGAAACTCATTCTCATGCGCCATGGGCAATCGATCTGGAATAAAAAGAATTTATTTACAGGGTGGGTCGATATCCCTTTAAGCGAAGAGGGGATTCGGGAATCGATCGAAGGGGGGAAGAAAATCAAAGACTTGCCCATCGATATCATCTATACTTCCTCCCTTGTCCGCGCTCACATGACCCTTGTTTTAGCTCTATTGCACCATTCCAGCGGCAAAATCCCCGTTTTCCAACATCCGGGACAGGGGAAATTGGAGCAATGGTCGAAGATCTATAGCGAAGAGACGAAAAAAGAGACCTTTCCGGTTTACATGGCGTGGGAGCTGAATGAGCGGATGTATGGCCATCTCCAAGGATTAAACAAGGCAGAAATGGCAAAAGAATTTGGCGCGGAGCAGGTGAAACTTTGGAGGCGCAGCTTTGATACGGCGCCGCCCGAGGGAGAAAGCCTGAAAATGACGGCGGAGCGCACCCTTCCCTACTTTAAAAAGCAAATTGTCCCCCATCTAGAAAAAGGGGAGTCGGTTTTCATTTCCGCTCATGGCAATTCCCTTCGCTCCATTGTGATGTTCCTCGATCATCTCACTCCTGAACAGGTGGTGAATCTCGAGATTGCTACGGGCGAGCCCCTCGTCTACTCCTATCATAAAGGACACTGGAAGCGCGAATGATCTACCTCGACGCCCATTCAGCAACGCCTCCTTGCAGCGCCGCTCTAGAGCGGATGGATCCCTATTTGAAAGAACATTGGGGCGCCGGTTTTGCCCCTCACCGGATGGGGCAGGAACTCATCGCCTCTCTCGAGCCGCGCTATCAAATGCTCTATGATTTTGTCGACGCCGATCCAAAAGACACCTTCGTATTTACTTCTTCCGGTGCAGAAGCTGCGAATCAAGTTCTTTGGTCTGTCTTCCTCGAGCTCGCCCGCAAAGAGGGAAAATGTCACTTCATCACCTCTTGCATTGAAGATGCGCCCACACTTCAGATGTTAAAGCAGCTGGAAAAACTGGGCTGCACCGTCAAAATCGCCCCCGTCAATGCCCAGGGACAAATCGATCTAGAAAAACTCACCCAAATGATCAATCCCCGCACTGCCCTCATCTCCGTCACCCTAGCTCAAGGACTCACCGGCGTCATTCAACCCTTTGAAGAAATCGCCAAAATCGCCAAGGAAAAGAACATCTTGCTCCATCTCGACGGCACCTATGCCCTCGGCAAATTCCCCTTCTCTTTTTCCGACACAGACGTCGATTATCTCACCTTTTCTGGCGATCGCATTCATGCCCTCAAAGGCTCCGGAGGCCTCTTTGCCAAAGAAAGAAGGCCCCTCTCTCCGCTCATCCTAGGAGGCAATGAACAGGCATCTCTTCGCGGCGGCGCCTTTGATATTCCCTCCTTCGTCGCGCTCAGCGCAGCTGCCCAGCAAGCCTCTCTCTACCTCGATACAATGGGACTCGAAGTGGCTCGTCTCCGCAATCACTTTGAAACCCAAATCGCCCAAGAAATCCCCGGCGCCAAACCCCTCTTCCAAGAATCGCTCCGCCTCCCCAATACTTCAGTGATCCTCTTCCCCAAAGTGCATCAAGAGGCGCTCCTCTACACACTCAATCGAAAAGGGCTCTATGCCTCCATCGGCGGCCCCTACGCTCAGCACCTAAGCCGCCTCCTCATCGCCTCAGGCATTCCAGAATCCCAAGCCGAAAGCGCCCTTGCCTTTTCTCTCAGCCGCATGACCACCGAAGAGGAAATCAATCGCGCAATAAGACTCATTCAAGACAATGTAAAGCCGCTTTACATTGCCTCGGAGGCTCTATGAAGGGGCCCCCGAAAATGCATCATTTTTGGGGTATTGTATTGCCGCTTTACATTGCCTCGGAGGCTCTATGAAAAAAGTTAAAAATATATGACATTGCAGCGCCTTATTCAGCCGTTTTATTGGGAGCTTTTTAGCAAGAAATTGAGAGATAAAATCGATCGGCTCCGCTATGTCGGGTTTTTTAGTGTTAAGGAGGCTCAGGAGAAAACGATGCGCTTGGTGATGGGGCGGGAGGGAAAGGTTTGTCTCTATTGGCTTGTGGATGAGAGCGACGGAGTGATCGCCGATGCTAAATTCCAGGCATGGGGTCCCGTTGGGCTGATCGCCGCTGCCGAAATTGCCAGTGAATTGGTCTTGCGCAAAAACTACGACCAGGCTTCCCGCGTCACAGCCGATCTTCTCGATCAACATGTCCGAGATAAGAAGGAAACGGCCGCTTTTCCTAAAGAATGCCATGCCCACCTCAACCAGGTGTTGGCAGCCATAGACAATGGGGTGCAGCAATGCCTCGATATTCCCTACGCCGCCACCTATGACACGACCCCCATCGAGGCCGATTTTGGGGAAATCGCAGGGGGGATCCCAGGCTGGGAGCAGTTTTCAACAGCCCAAAAAATTCACTTGATAGAAGAGGTGATCGATAAGGAAATCCGCCCCTATGTCGAACTCGATGCAGGTGGAGTTAAGGTGCTAAGCCTTAAGGATGAGCGCGAAGTTGTTATTTCTTATGAAGGGGCTTGCACGAGCTGCCATTCTTCAACGGGTTCCACTTTGAGCGCCATTCAACAGATTTTAAAGGCCCGCGTCCACCCCACTCTCTTCGTAACGCCTCAATTATAATTTTTATTCGATCTATAGTATTTCATTACAATTTATTAATTTTATTAATTATGATATAATCTTTCTATATTTATAATAAAAAAATATAGATTATTATGTCTGCAATTACACCAGATCTTATTGAAAATCGCCTTCGGGCTTATGCATCTGCATTAACGGATGGCACTCCTCCGAAATATTTGAATCAGCGGTTGAGTGAGATTCGCGATCTCGTTCAGACCTATATAGCGCATAAATACAATACCGAAATCGCCAAAGCAGCTAACCCAGGGAATTGGACTCCAATACAATTGTTGGGGCATTCCTTTATTACCTCTCAAGTTGTGCTCCACAATAGAAAAGCCGTTCGGAAGGCTCTTCCTGCCTATGACTTCAATAACGCTACTTTTCATCGTCTAGTCCATGACTTTGGAAAGAAGTTTGAGGAACAAGACGCGAGGATCCAGCGTCTGAGAGAAAAGTATGGCCCTCTCAAAATCGACACCCTATTTACCCCCGCCGAGCAAGAAGATCTCATCAGCCCCCGCACCTTTAATCGAAAAGCATCGAGCATTGGATTGAGTGAGAAGCACATGGTATTCCTCAACGCATTCCTCGGTGAAGAACTTTATAATGAAATCTGCGTCCATCCCGGTCTTTTTTTAAAAACGATAGATAAGAAAGTAAAAGAGGATGAACAGTTTAACAATGAGGCGACGCGCGACGCCCACCTTTGGCAGCGTCTAGAGGCCGCTAGAAACATCCCTCTGAAAGATCGAACAGAAATGCTCCAAACGCTTGTAAGTCAACTCCTTCATGCGCAAGAGTTTTGGGCTCATCTGAGAAAGGAAATATTCCCTCTCTATCCCGAACATGACGTAGATTTTGTCATTCACAATTATTTTTCTCGATTCGCATTAGGCCAAGTTGCAGCCACCGATGCAGATTTTGAAAAAATTCATCAAGTCCTTGCGCGAAGAGCTATGGGCCTGAAGATCGCGCTCAATTGCTTGCCCCTCTTAAGGCTCGCCGATATCGACGCTGCCTTTCACCCCATTGATACAATTCTTCTGGAAAAGGTGTTGAGTGCCCAGTTAGGATTTGAGCGCTATCAGATCAAGCTAAAAAAACTAGATCTCTATTCCCGCTTAAAAGCAGAAGCCGCCGCTGAAAAAGAGCTCATTTCCTCTCTTCAGACAATGTCTCCAGAAGAAATGGGTGCTTTCTCAACAGGGCTCGATGCAAAAGACCAGGAACTGATTCAAGGATTAAAAAAACAAGCTGCCAGCGAAAATCGGCCCCTTCTTGAAGTCATCCAACAGGCGATTCACGACCACGATCTCTTCATGGACCAAGTTCAGGAGCAGATCAATGAGCTCGCCAAGGCTCAATATGTCGAGCCTGAATGTATCCAGCAGATTGCAAATTTTACCCACGATGCCAACACAGAAAATGTCGAGCGTTTAACAGCAGAGTCAGAAGGCGGACGGTATGAGACGCTCATTGAAAGAGTGGCTCCATTGGCAGACAATCAAATCCATGCTCTCAGATCTTCTTTTGGCGATTTTTATGTATTCCCCACCGGGAACGTTCTCTTTACAACCAAAAAAGGGAAAGAAGGGCAAGATCCTCCCGATGGAAGATGGGCTGTCATCGACATTCGCCATGTTCCGCTAGAGCAAAAAGCGGCTGTTCAGCAGGCGATCCAAAAACAATGGACTGCTGGCAAACTCCTTCGATTTTTAGCCCCCTGTAAAGATTATGAAGCGGTTTCTTTTGATTATCAAGATGGTGCTCTTGTTCAAAGAAAGGATAAGAAAGGACCTATCCGTCTTTTTGCCGAATCGCCCTCTTCTGTTCTCAATAATCAGGAGAGAACTGAATTTGGTCAAAGTACTCGTTTGATTCGTAAATCAATCGTGACGACAGATGAGAATGGAAAAGGATGGCCGAGTCGCGAATATGGAGATTATGTGCGACTGAGAATAGAGCCAAAGAATCGAGGCGATAGAGAAGAATCTAGACAAATGACGGCGGCAGTGGATCGGCAAATGGCGATTTGGACCTCTCGGTTGGTGGCAAAAGAAATTCTCGAGGGCGCAATTCAAGAAAGAGTGGGGAAAAATGATCCAATTTCAAGCAATTTCCTTCGCCTTTCTGAATTTATGAATTCAATTGACTTTGGCGATCTTTCCAAAGCGTTTGAATACAATAGAGAGCCAATCTACTGCAAGGCACAAGATTCGTTCAATGAATTGACAGATCTAATCGTTAAGCAAATGGAAGATCAGTCTGCAATCCCTCTTTTAGAAGCAGATCTACAGGAAATGGAGCGGGAAGGAAAAATTTACAAAGCTTTAGCAAAAATATCTGAGGTCATTTCCTCATTCCAAAAATGGGAAATACAAATTACAGAATTCCTCCATGCGATTAAAGGAAATCCCCGTTTTGCTTGGTATGAACTCCAATGGACCCATCTCCTTCCTTTGCTTAAAGGATTCATCAATCAATTCCGAGAGGTGAATAGTTTATCTTTTGAGCAGCTCAAGCTCAAGTTTTCTCCTCAAGAAGCGGAAAAATCTATTCGACGCTCTCTTCGTCTCTTTGTCGAGGGGATGAACCAATTAAGAGAGCCTCTCAGACAGTTGGCCTTAGCCAATGTCAGCCAGGCGCTACAAACGAAGCGAAATCGATTGCTGAAGGGGAATCCATCTCTTCAGGATTTTGATACGGCGCATAATAATGCAACAAAGATGTTCTCAGTCATGGAACTCGCTGTCAAAGAGATCATCCAGAAAGAAGTCACTCAGTTTTCTCCCCTCCATTTTGAGTCTATTCAAGCATTTGCCGGTATAAAGCAGCAAACAATGGCTGCAGAGAGAATGAGATCAGCGGGAATTCCAGAAATCTTGCGCTATCAAACGGAAGCTCAAGCGCGGGCCGTTTATTATCCTAAGAATTGATATCCCCTGATAAAATAGTCTGAATCGACCCATCGGGCAGAAAAAGATTCAGCTGACCGTCATTCGTCAAAGAATGACACACCCCAATCCACTCTTTCTTCCCATCAAAGCAGCGCACTGTTTCTCCCTTATAAGCGAGCAAGTTCTCAAATTGGCTATGAAATGGGGTAAAGCCCCCCTTCTTAAACGCTTCCAGATCAGCCAAAAACTGTTTCTGCAGCTTCTTTAACAAAGCGGCCCGATCCCAAGTATGTCCTGTTTCCACTTTCAAGGAAGTCGCGGGCTGATCGATTTGCCTCAACTTCTCCTCATCCATATTGACATTGATGCCAATCCCTAAAAAGATCTCCACCTCTTTTCCATGAAAGGCCGTCTCGCAAAGAACGCCTGAGACTTTCTTCCCATTGAGCCGGATATCATTCGGCCATTTAATCTTAGGATGCAGCCCTTCTTTGATAAGAACCATCGCCAAACTATAGGCCATCACCTGCGCCAAGCTCACCAAATGAAGCGTATCGGCTGGCAAAGTGAAATAGAACGTGGCATATATATTCACGCCGCGAGGGGAAACCCAGTTGCGCTGATAGCGCCCCCGCCCTGCAGTCTGCTCTTCTGCGGTGATGCAGGTGATCTGATCCTTTGCAAACGTCTGGCACTGTTTCTTTGCGTACGTATTTGTCGAATCGATCTGGTCTAGATGAATATCGATAATCATGGAGTTGATTCTATCGAAATAGAAGATTACAATTCCAGAATATGTGGGATCATCGTGTGCTTTCCCGGATTGACCTCCGGATTTTGCCAATCATCGGCCTGCTAATGATCATTAGCTTGCTCGTCATCTCTTCGATGACAGGGGAGGTGGGAGAATTGGAAGGCCCCATTTTTTGGACTCCGCTCGTGAAGAGCCAAATGCGCTGGTTTTGCATGGGATGGGCCGTTTTCTTTATCACTTCTACCTTCGATTATAGAAAATTGCGCGATTGGAGTTTATTTCTCTATATCGCCATGCTGCTCCTGCTTATCGGCCTATTCTTTGCCAGCCCTATCCAAAATGTTCATCGCTGGTATCGCATTCCAGGCGTCGCCAGCTTTCAACCTTCGGAACAGGCGAAATTAATCGTCGTGATCGCTCTAGGATGGTTTTTAGAGCGCAGAATAACTCAGGCTTCCTCCTTTTCCACCGCGATGCAAATGGGGGTCATTGTGGGCATTCCCTTTCTCCTCATCCTAAAACAGCCCGATTTGGGAACAGCCCTGATTCTCTACCCCATTGCCCTGGTGATGGGCTACTTTGCCGGCATTCATCGGGGCCTCTTTCGCCTGATGACGTGGGGAGGGGTGGTCGCTCTGGTGATTGTCAGCCTCTTATTCGTGGGGGCTTTGTCCCATGAAAAGATGCGCCCCTTTTTCACCTCTTTTTTAAAAGAATATCAATATGAACGGCTCAACCCCAACACCTATCATCAGAGAGCCTCCCAGATCGCCATTGCCATCGGCGGCGTCACCGGGACCGGCTGGCACCAAAGCGACTTTTCTGGCCGGAAATGGCTGCCGGCCGCTCATACTGACTCCGTCTTTGCCGCTTTTGGGGAAGAGTTTGGATTTGTGGGACTTGTATTCCTGCTGTTCCTTTTTTATGCTTTGATCTATTTTAGTTTTCAGGTAGCTGTAGTAGCTAAGGATCCCTTTGGGCGCCTTTTGGCCTCTGGGCTGGCGGTTTATCTCGCCATGCATGTGCTGGTCAATATTGGAATGATGTGTGCTCTCCTGCCGATTTCGGGGGTGCCTCTCATTTTTGTGACCTATGGAGGGAGTTCTCTGTTAACTACAATGGCCGCTTTGGGCCTTCTGCAAAGCATTTATAGTCGAAGGTTTATGTTTTAGAACGAGGGATTGCATGTTCAACCACACATTTATCTTTTCACCCGGAACCTGGTTTGGCGAAGGGAAGATCCTACTGAACATGGTAGAAGAAGAACTCGTGTTCAACACGAACTGGGCGGTGCAAAACCGCGATTTTTCTGGAAAGGTGATCTGTGCCCAAGATATCCAGATCCAAGGTCTTTCCGAAAACATGAGAAACGAACTCACTTTTTATGATTTCCAGATCAAGACCTTTTCAGTCGACATGGAAAATCAAAATGTGGGCCGCATCGTGGGAACGGGCGTCTATGACGATAAGATGATCGCCTGGGAATTTAAGAATAATGACATGAATTTCGAAGGCTATGAAACCTACAGTCTTCAACCCGATGGCAGCTATCATATGAAAGGGGAGTATGTGACTAGCGACCAATTCCGCACCCAAATTGAGGCGCGCATCTGGCCCCAATCGCGCGAAGCCCCCAATCCCGACGAGACGCAAGAAAATGAGGAAGGACAGTGAAAAAATATCTTTTTCTCTTCTTCACCGCCTGTTCTTCTGGCGGCGCCCTCATGACCCTGGACAATTTTCATGAAATCCCGCTAGGGGCAACCCAATCCGAAGTTGTCGCTTGCGCGGGCGAGCCCTATTCCATTTGCAAAAAAGACGATGGCACTATCGAATATGAATACATTGAGCGGATCAAGATCGGCTACCGCGACGCCGAAGAGCGGCGCTACATCATCGTCATGAAAGATGGCGTCGTGATCCATAAAAAGGTGAAACAAAGCTCCCCTCTTCCCTATAGCTTCGACAGCTACGACATGCAAACGACCCAAAATCAGGACGATAAGCCTTAAGCATCCTTCGTAATGCTATAGAGATTGATTTCCTCTAATTTTTTATTCGCGTCTATGAATATCTCCACGCTGCTCACGGCCGCGCTTAAATCTTCGAATTTTAAGGGCTCCGGCTCCTTTCCATCATCAATTCTCACAGAACACTTTATATTTTGATTTTTTGGGTCAAAAACTGTTTTAGCTACGAATACACATGTGGAGAAAAGTCCCCAGTCTAAATCTTTTCCTACTAGATCTTTGGAGACCAGAATTCGAGTGTTATCTGATAAATATCGCTCAACCCACGGTCCTAATCGGACTTCTTCAAATACTACAGCAACTTTACCCACAGATTTCTGTAATGTTAGCGGCTCTCCAACTTGGTCTTTAAAAACTCCCTTGCCAATGAGAATGCATGCGGATAGGAAATCAGAGTTCATCGTGAATGTAGTCTTATTTTCTTTCCAACGGAGTCTTCCGATCACATCTCTTGAAATGAGGGCATAAGCGCCTGTTTGCAATTGTTGCTGGCCTAAATTCCGTATCATGTCCTTTGGACTCACTTCTGCAGCCATAATCCTCCTGAAAAACGGGAAGTTATAGGTAAACGATTCTTAAAAAGCAATGACAAGAATTTCGGAAGTGGATTAAGATCTGCCCCGCGTAAAAAAAAGGAGGGACTTATGCATATTCATTTAACACATA
>DATIHQ010000015.1:0-5623 GCA_035480535.1 Chlamydiales bacterium | reverse complement strand
CTTGCGGCACTGGCGCTGCAGCTGTAGGATTCATCGCCCCGCTGCTATTTCCATTGCCAAGCACTGCCGTCAATCTTCTGACCATACGCGGCCAAAGACTTAAGATCTCTTGGTCTGAATCTTGCTTATCGCTAGAAGGGCCGGCTGGTAGGTTTGGTTCATAGATCGCAACATAACAAGACAAAGGAAAAAGAGTGGGATTGGCTGAGGGAATGATCTTGTTTTTAACAGAAAAACCTGCTTTCTCCAAATCTTTCGAATTGAGCCATTGGCGGGTTTTTCCAGAAAGAAGGAGAACGCCCCCTCTTTTAAGCACTTTGCAAATTTGCTCAAGGGCTGCTTTAGCTGCGAACTTATCTAGAAGAACGCCTTCAGTTAAGGCGCCGCAGCCAATGACGAGGTCGATGCTTCCCGGTTGAACTAGATCTGTATAGTTTGCAGTAATAGTCCGTTGATGGACATGGGCTTTTTCAGGGAGCCGATCTTTTGCCTTTTTGCAACTTTCCTCACTTAAATCGAGCAGATAATAATCAGAGATATTTTCTTCATGTTTATCGAGAATCTTTTCAGCGAGTTCTCCATCGCCTCCGCCAACCTCAAGAACTCTTTTCTTCCCGGAACTGAGAAATTCTCTCGCATAAGTTTGAAGCAGGGGATAAACTTGTTCTTGATAAGCCTTTCCATTGGCGCCTATCTTTTTCCAATCTGTATCCCACAGTTCATCCAATCGATCCACCCACTCACGAGATTCAATTTCAGATCGATTCCCATTGAGAAAGGGGCTGATCTGTTTTACAAGGGCAACTGCTCTTTCTTTATCTCTTCGTTCTCGGATCCAATACGATTTTTCTCCTAAAGTCAGCCGATACCCTATGAGTTCTGGTGCGAATACCATGGCTCCTTTGTCATCCATTGCAAGGCGGGGCGGGCCGTCTGCTTTGGGGTGGAAATCTTCCAGTTTGACAATCGTCCGATTCCCTTGAATTTTTGGCTCAAAGGTCGCAACCCAATTCGTTCCCCCAAAGGGAGTTAATCCCTGTTTCTTAGGCTGTTCAGCAGCTAAGGCCAATTCGGTAAGCCTAGTAAAAATAAGTTGAATTTCTTCTGTTTTATTAGGGGGAGGGGAAACCTTAGCCATGGAAAGCTTAGGGGTAATTTGTGGGATGCTGTTAATGGATGCCATAATTGCGAATAATTATAGTAAAATTTATCATTAATATCAAATTAATTAATATAATTAGAGTGTGTGTATGTATTTAACAGTCAGATTGTTAAAGAAAGATGCGGTAATCAGTTTTGAAAAAATGGGCCAGTCTTTTTGCCATTTCTTTGCCGATGGGTCTTTTACCATTTTCCATTTCACTCACATGATGCTGACTAATTCCCAGGGCATCGGCCAGTTCTTTTTGGGTAATCTCTGCTTTGTGTCGGCTACCGCGAAGGATTAATCCGCCTTCAGAATAGGCACTAATTTCTTTTTTATAGACCTCACGCCAAGGAATAAAATGTCCTTTAGCCTTACGTCTTCGTTTAGTAGGGTGCGTTTTCGTGTGTGCCGACATAAAATATCTCGATGATTTGAATTTTTTTATCTATTACCTGCCAACATGCCACATAAGTAGGTCTCCCGCTTTTAAGGTGGCAGTGATAAGAATTCGAAGGGATATTCCTATCTTTCTTCAATGGACCAAAATGGGACCAATCCTTTTGGATTGGGCCTGCAAGTTCCATATTTTTAATTAATCTAGCCAGTTCTTCAGCCACAGTTTCTGGAAGCTGCTTCTTCCGTCTCGCTGCCTTGGAAGTAAACCCAACTTCCCAATTGGCCTTCTTAGTGAGGTCCATTATACCCTTTTTTGGTATATTTTATCAAATTAAGACGAAATTTGACTCTGAAAAGGACAAATTTTAAACGTATAAATTTTTTGGGGCAAGTTCTTTTGAGCGTAACAAATTTTTTCCTACTCTGTACGAATTTTCCTCATTTAGAGTAGACTAGATCCATTCAAAATGGAGCAGTATAATGAAAATTGGAATTCCTAAGGAAGTCAAGGATAAAGAGTTTCGCGTAGGCGGGACGCCAGAGACTGTCCGCGCTTATGTTGAGGCGGGTCATTCAGTCCAAGTTCAAAAGCATGCGGGAGAGAGAATTGGCTATACCGATGAAATGTACAGGAAGGCGGGAGCTCACATTGTAGAGACTGCAAAAGAGATCTACCAAAATGAAATGGTCATCAAAGTAAAAGAGCCTCAAGCGAGCGAATTCCCCCTGATGCACGAAGGACAAATTCTCTTCTGTTACTTGCACTTAGCTCCAGATCCTGTGCAGACAAAACATTTGCTCCAGAAGAAAGTGATTGGAATTGCCTATGAAACAGTCACCGATAATGAGGGACGGCTTCCTCTGCTTGTTCCGATGAGTGAGATTGCGGGGCGGCTTTCCATTCAAATGGGTGCCACGGCTTTGCAGCTGATCAATGGCGGGCGGGGTGTGCTTTTGGGTGGGATTCCCGGTGTACGGAGATCTCGTGTCGTGGTTCTCGGCGCAGGAATCTCTGGAACTGAAGCGATGCGGATGGCCTTAGGCCTAGGCGCCGATGTCACTATCCTCGATCGAAATCTCACTCGATTGAGAGAACTCGATAAACTCTATTCTCCCGCTTTGAAGACAGTCTTTTCCACTCCCTCCTCCGTGGAAGAAAGCGTGACCCAGGCCGACTTAGTCATTGGCGCGGTGTTAATTCCTGGGAAATTAGCGCCAAGGCTTATCACGAAAGAAATGGTGAAGAAGATGCTTCCCGGTTCGGTCATTGTCGATATATCGATTGATCAGGGAGGGTGTACCGAAACTTCTCATCCCACAACGCATTCTGATCCTACCTACGTTGTCGATGGAGTGGTTCACTATTGCGTCACCAACATGCCAGCCGCTTGCGCGCGCACTTCTACTCAAGGACTTACGAATGCGACTCTGCCCTATGCCCTTAAATTGGCGAATCTCGGCTATCAAAAAGCCCTCAAAGAAGACCGCCATTTAAGAAATGGGCTCAATGTATTCTTTGGAAAAGTGACTAACCCTCACGTGGCAGAGGATTTAGGATACGAATATCATGAGCTAGAAGAAGTTTTTGCCTAAAAGTCCCTCCTCGGAGAGGGGTTTTTAAAATAATCTGTTTTATTTGTTTAATTGATTTAGTTTTGTTATAATGTACTTCATTTTAATGAGGTTTTATGTCGTTCACAATTGATTCAATCCAGCCAGTTTTGGGCTTGTTAGACCCAAATCAATTTGTACAGGCGATACCGGATCTGGAGAATGGGAGCAACGTTCGAGATCAAAGTCAAAACTATAAAAAGTATCGATTGAGCCTTCAAAGTCTGCATAAAGGTCTTCTAGAGGGCTTGAGAAGAGTCGAAGATCGTTGTTCCAAGACAGTGTTCCCTTTGGACAAAGTGGCGAAGGAGAAAATTTTGGACTCCACCAAAACGGTCGCGTGTTCAAGCGTCGCGTTAGCGGAGATAGCCGTGAAAAAATTCAAGCAGTTCGAGCGGCGCATTGGGAAAGCCGAAAAGGAAGTCGAAAGGCGCATGAAGTTAATGACAGAGCGCAAAGCCGAGCGCCTCGAGCAAGCCGAACGGCTTAAGATGCAACAAAGTCCCGAATTACCCAGAGATATACTTTTGGGTAAGGATACCGATATGACTGCGAGACGAATTCTTCAAGAAATTGAGGATGAGGAAAACGTGATGAACGGAAACGCCCCCTTCGAATGGGAGGATCCTAAAATCGACCCCATGGTTGCTCTTGTGTCAGTTCGCGTAGCCCTGACTTCTTCAGCACTCAGATTTTAGGGCCTATCGTCAATTAAATCATGGAGAGCTCTTCGCGGCTTTTCCAGCAGCTTTTCGGAGCTGTCCTCGGCCTAGTCTCTCAACTATGTCTCTCGGCCATGCACGAAAATCTGCAGAAAAATCCATCAAAGATCTCCCAGAGATTCAAATGACGACAGGCCCTAGATTTCCCAGCGTGGCTAGACAATGAAGTCGATTAATGGTTAGAATGGGGGGAATGCCTATATGCATTGGGGTCGGATTTTCCTCTCATGGATCGTCAACCTGAGTTTGTTCGAGAGTTTTTAGGGGCGGCGCAAGGTCTGGTAAAGGACGGGGCTGTAGGCGAACCTGTCTTCTCGAAGGGCACTTATCAGATTGAGGTTCAAGAGAAAGGAAAAAAGAAGGCCTTCCCTTTCATCCAGATGAGGGATGACGGGGAGGTGACCGATTCGTTTTGCTCTTGCAAGGTATCTGAAGGGGGAGGGGGCTGCCCCCATTTGGCCGCGGCCTATTTGCGGATCTTCAATGGGACTGGGGAGCCTCTCCACGTCCGCTATCGTAAATCACTTTGGAATCGGTTGTTTCAAATGGCCAGCAAACGGCATGGCTATGATGTCGATTGCCTGAAGAAGGGGAAGCCGGGCTGTTATTTTTGCGACTCGAAGACGAGGAAGCATCTTTTCTCCATTGAAGCGAAGACGGCGGCGGCGAGGAAGCGGCTGGAAGAAACGGTCGCGGAACGGGTGGTGGAAACGGAAGAGACTTCGCTGAAGTTTTCGAATCTGTCGAGCGAGGAAATTGCGCAGTATCGAGCGGGCAAGGCGGGCCATTCGTTGCGCTTTGAGCTTTCTTTTTGGTCCGATTTGGCCAAGTGGCTGATGTATCTGGACGATGAGAAAGAACCTTATGAAATTAAGTTTTCTGGAAAGCCCGTTCCTCATGAGATTGTACTGAAATTTCCCCAGCTGGGGATTTGGTTTTATATCTCCGATGTGAGCTGGCCTTGGATCATCCCCGCTCTTTCCACTGTGAAATCTCCATTGAAAGTGTTTGAGGGAGAGGATGAGACGCTGGAAGGGATTGAATACGATGAAAAGAGCCGCTCCTTTTTGATTCGCCATAAAGGAAAAGTGTCTGCTGGAGAGAGCGATTTTACCGGAGTGCCGCTGGGGGAGTGGCTCTATGTGGAGGGGAAGGGATTTTACCGCCGCCGCTATGATCCTCTGTTTCAAAGTGATCGGATTCCTGAAGATAAAATTGCCTCGGCTTTGTCCCAATCGGAAAAGTCGCTGCAGCGCTTTTTGCCGATCGTTTCAGAGCCCCACAAGGCGCGATATCGGCTCCATTTCGACTCTCAGGGGAATTTGCATGTGGGCTTGTATGTTTTCGAGCCGGGAGATCTTCAGTCGGAGAAAGCCGCCTTATTTGTCCCTTGGGTTTATCTCCCAGGCAAAGGATTTTATCTTCTTGAAGATTGGATGTTTGAGGAAAAAGAAAAGATCGTCCCCAAAGAGCAGGTGGCCGATTTCATCAACCGCCATCGCCTTTGGCTCCATAATTTCCCCGGTTTTCAAACCCATTTAGGAAGTCTTGAGTCTCATCTCACCTATCGCTTAAGTCCTGAGGGGGAATTGATCTTTGAGGCAGAGCTGAATTTTCCCGAAGAATATGAGGAGATCCACCATTTTGATGAATGGGTCTACATCAAGGGGCAAGGCTTTTACATGAAAAAAGAGAGCGCGGGAAGACTTCCTCTTCATCCCGGGCTTCATGTCTCCAAAGAGGAGAT
>DATIHQ010000014.1:0-11671 GCA_035480535.1 Chlamydiales bacterium | reverse complement strand
TGCGACTATGTCTATGATGAAGAAGATGCTACTCTCGATCCCGCAGCCGTTCAACCTGGCAGCGCCATCTTTGTCAAGACAGACATGATCGATCTCTTTTTCCGCGAAATTCATCCCCGCCTGGCCCACCCTTACGTTCTCGTCTCCCACAATAGCGATCATCCTGCGCCGGGGCCTAACCAAGCGCTTCTCGACGACCCCAAACTCATCGCCTGGTTTGCACAGAATGTAGAGGCCGCTCACCCCAAGCTCCACCCCATTCCCATCGGCATTGCCAATCGCTACTGGGGCCATGGCAATCCCGAAGTTCTACAAAATGCCATCGCCAAACCAAAAAGCAAACAGCATCTCCTCTACTTTAACTTCACCATCCAGAATTATCACGCTGAGCGCTGGCCTCTTTTTCACCTCTTTGGCTACGCCCCCTTTTCCTATCGCCCGGGCAAGCGCCGCTTTGACATCTATCTCAACGACCTATCTTCCTCCAAATTCATCCTCGCTCCCCGCGGCAACGGCCTCGACACCCACCGCCTCTGGGAAGCGCTCTATCTCGATTCCTTCCCCATCGTCAAAACCTCCCCCCTCGACGCCGTCTACGACGGCCTCCCCGTCATCGTCATCCAAGAGTGGGAAGAAGTCACAGAATCCTTCCTCAATCAAAAGTATGACGAATTCACCCACGCTTCCTTCTCCCTCGATCGCCGCTACCTGCCCTACTGGCTCAGCCTCATCGCCCAAGCCAAAACCGATGCATTAAATTATGGCCTATAGACTCGGCCCCTAATCCTTTGCGGGATCCTTTGCGGGCCGATCCCAAGGTTCCGAATCCATCATGATAGGAGTAGGATGATGTCCTGTATGCGCGTGCCATAAATACCCTGAGACAGTGACTGTTTGATTGAGATGATCACAGAGCCAGTCTTGATCGTAATTCCCCGTTAAAGCCATCTCATGACAATGAGGAGAAGAACGAATCGTTCCCGGCGATTGAAAAGAAGCGCGAACGGGTGTATGGCAAGCAATTTCAAAAGATTCGGGATGCAATTCCACTATCCAAGAATAATAGGGGAATCCTTCTACTTCAATTGATTCTTGTTCAGGAACTCCATTCAAAATATGCAATCGCAACTCTCCTGTTAAAGAAACCAATCGTTCAAGCTCATCTTCGGGCAATACCAAAGATTCATCTAGAAAATCATCCTCTGTCCAATGAGTTGTACTGGATTCCCAGCATCCATCATCAAACGCCCGAAAGTCCCTACTTGTTTCTTCCTGTGTGATTGGAGGTTCCACTTCCTGTGGATCGAAGTAAAAACAGCGAAGTTCTTTGAAGAATTCAGGTTCTCGAATTTCGCCCTCAACCACAACCACTTCATTGCAATGATTTTGGCACCAGGCTCGCAGGCCAGATCGATGGACCGCCAAGCGGACACTTTTTAAATCGACATCGTCAAAAAGCATCTGTTCTTCTGGACTCAACTCTTTGAAAAGGTTGATGATCTGTTTTTCAGAAGAACTATCGAGTTCCATGAACCAGCCAAAGGGTGGATTTTCAACTACTCTTGGGGCATGGAAATGTTTCCGCACCAATTTCCCATGCAATGTTGCCTGCAGTGCACCGCTCCATTCTTGAGACGCAAGAGGGTTAAAGCAGTATAAAAAGATGACAAAAAGAATTCTCATAGTCCTAGACCTCAGTTACATTGCGTTACCCATCAAAGGACTTCCAATTTATTAGCTTTCCTGCAAAAAATTATGTTCCGTGCAATCCCGTGCAATCCCGTGCAATCCCGTGCAATCCCACATAAAGCGTTGATCTTGAAGATTACTTCACCATTTTTACCTGTTCGGTGCGCAGTAGGGCAAAGTAGGAATAGAGATCGAAGGCTGAAAAAGAGGGCTGAGAGAAAAGTCCTTTATCGAGCTGGCAGATCGCTCTCCATGGCTCGCCGAGTTGCTCAAAGAGATCTTCGAGAATGGGCCGCTGCACAAGCGAGGTGCGCGCCCAGGACGGCTCTATCTGAGTTAAGAATAGAGAAGCAAATGGGGGAAAAGACGTCTTAGAGGCGGTGAAGATCGGTTCTCCCTTTTCATTCATCCATCGATTTGCGCTCGTGAAAAAAGCATCGGACTCAAGCACTAATACATTGGAAGAGAGATCGGGGATGAGCCGCGGGGCATAGAGTTTGGACAATTGCCGGTAGAGGCGTTGCAGCGGGCTCCGCGCCTGATATTGAAAGCGGGTCAATGCCAGCTTATCTCCATGAAAGAGCTCCTCTCCAATTTGCGCGCGCGAAAAGGGAAGTTTTTTCTCATCGAACCACTCGGCCCTATCGCTAAAAGGCTCAGGGGAAACCACAACAACGCGCCTTACAAAAGGACGAACGCTCTCGATGCATCGATCCAGTAGAGAATCGCGCGCAGGGCAAACAATCACCGCATCGATCGGTTCAACCGTCAAGGCGTAGCGCACCTTCTCGATGGGCTTTGGAGGCTCAGGCGGGGGCGGCAGATCGCGATTGAGCGAAAAGAAAGCGGCTAGATCTTTGCAATTGATGTGTAAATTGAAGATGGGAAACAGTTCTTCTTTATAACGGAAATGGGGAACGGCTCTGCCCTGTTCATCCCTTATCCATTCCAATCGAAGAAAAGCGGGATTGAAGAGGCAGCTCTCATTGATGAAGCCTGGTTTTGAATTAGCGTGATAATTGGGATCGATCCCTTTCCAATATTGTCCCAGGCAAGCGGCGTCGAAAATCCCTTGAAACTCTCCAAAATGATTCGAATAGGCTGCCCCCTCGCGCGGAACATGGCCCACATTGCTGCGCAGTTCCGCATAAGAGGGGAGAATGATTGGCAGGGTGCTGCTCCATTTACCACCCGTCGCGTTGTGAAATTGGGCGAGGAGGAACATATCGAAGGCGCCCGAATCGACGCGCGACGCCATGAATTTCACCAGTTCACCCAAACACTCCCCATCAGCCACATAGACAAATCCAGGGATGCACCGCTCATCGTTGTCGAGAGTCAAACCCAGCTTCCCCTCATAATACGCACTAAAAACGGGCAGCATCTTCTCGAGCTCAACAAACAGCATGACATCGTTTTCCATGTGGAAGACATTCCGCAACCCACGTGCCCGTACGAACTCTTCCAGATAATAAAAACGCTCCGAGGCGTAGCGGAAGAGGCCGCTATTGCGATCTCTGGTTTGGAATTCCATATGTTCTGCGCTCGGCTGCAGCGACTCGCAAGCCACCGCCACTGCCTTGTCCCCGGGCAGCGCCGCCAGCGCCGCCTCATTGCCGATGACATAAATGGGGCAATTGGGGTTAAACAATCGCGCCTGGTCAATCGCCGCAGGCAAATAAGAAGGAAGCATCGGCCCCACATGCACATAGACAATCGCATGCTCCGCAAATAGCTGTGTGACCAGAAGAAAAAAAAGCCAGAATTTCATCGAAGGAGTCTCTGGAAAATTTCTTCGTCAATTTTCCAGCTTCCTTTACCCGGTTCGTCGAGGGAATAGACCGCTGCGTAGTCGTGCAGCAGGGAGGGAACCTGACTAAAGTGGGAATGGGAGCGGATCAAGATGTCATAGTGAAAAAGAGAGAAAAAATCCTCGAGAATATTGGCATTGAAGCGGTTGTTTTTCTTCCTGTAGTGAAGCGTCACGCCGGGAACAGCTTTTTCAATCTGCTTTGCAATATCCTTCGGCTCTCTGGCATCTGTAAAGAGATAACAATAAATAGGCCTCCCTCCCAACCGATGCATCAAGGTGCGGAGCGCATCGATGTAGAAATCGATCGGCGGAAATTTTGTGGGCCACATCTGTTGGATCTCACTGCCATCGTGACCCCCTCCTTCGCGCACATGGATGGCGATGGAGATGCACCCCCCGGGAGGCAAAATCAAATCAAGAGCCCCTTTTGGCTCGATCATCTTCAGCGCCGCCGCGCGAAAACCTGGATCTTTCCAATTGACCGGAAAACGAAACCAAGCCTTGCCGCCCGCATTCAGGGTATGCTCCAGTTCCCAAGGATCTTCGGGGAAATAAGGGCAGATATAAAGCGCATTGCCCTGCGAAGTGTCCCCATTCTCCAGATAGACGCGGAAACGAGCCGTGGCGATCACATCGAGTTTCTTCTCCTCCCCATCCATCTTCAGTTTCGAAGAGAGGGGAAAACTCTTGTAGAGAAGGGGAATATTCCGCTCATAAGCAAACCACTTGGCGTGCAGGTAGCTGAGCAGATTATCGCCGAATCTGCCCCCGCTAAACTCATACGTCACGCCAATATCTTCCGCAAAAACCGCAGAAGCCCAGGCCAAAAGAAAAAGAAATTTACCTACCATCTTCATACAACATAAAGGTGAATGGGAGATCGCGCGCCCAACTGTGGCACGTGATGAAATCATAGTGATGCTTGGAATAAATGCTAAAGAGGCGGAGCGCTACGATATTGATCGAGCGGAGCGGGCGAAGAGTTGCTTGGGTTGTGCGGAGGAACGCAAAGTTAAAGTAGATCTCATACTCCGACATTGAAGAGGCGTAGAGAACATTCCGATCGATGCAGCGCAAGATTGCTTTCCACGGCTCAGCCTGATGCCGTTTTTTTATGACTTGCAGCAGATCTTCGAGAATGGGCTTTTGAAAGAGCATGTGATGGGCAACGCCCGACCTGGCGGGATGAACTCTTTTGAAATCGGGCAGCAGGCGATTCGCATGGTCCATATACTCTTGCGTATATTCCCGCGAGGAGGCAAACAGCGGCTCTCCCTGCTCACCCATAAAGGAGACTGGCTTGATGAAAATGACATCGGAGTCCAGGATCAATACATTGGGCGAAATATCTGGAATCACAAAAGGAGTATAGAACTTTAAAAGCTGTTGATAGATCCAGCCGATCCGCGTCTTGGGATGGTCGATGAATTCTTGGGCCGCCACTGCATCGCCCCCGAAGATCTCAAGCGCAACTTGCTCTTTATCAAAAGGAAATTTTGCCTCATCAAACCATTCTGCCTTATCGGTCAGTTTCTCTTTCGACACGACAATAATGCGCCGCAAGTTCGCGCCATATTGTTTGATCCCGTCGATGCAAAGTTCCAGTGTTTCCAAATCTTTCGGCGAGCAGGGGATGACGACATCGATTGGATCGGTCGTTAAAGGATAGGTCACTTTCTCCCATTTTGCATGGAGCGAAGAGACGAGGAGCAAACAAGCAAGCAAAAATCGCATGGCGAGCAGTTTTACAAAGATCCGATTTAATCGCCAATCAAAAATTTTAGTTGCTCCCCAAAAAATGAACTGATAACCTCCTTCACCTTTATGAAATGGTTCATCTTTTTATATTGCTCTGCTCTTTTTGCAAAAACAGTCTACATCACGCCGATCGGCGGATTGGATAAAGATAAGCTTTTCTTCGACCCCCACGGTTACCGCGATGAATGCGCAAAACCCTTTTTCGTCTTAAGAGAAACATTAGAAAAAGCGGGCTATACGGTGAAATATACCATGGGCCGCGAGCTGGCCGCAGAAGATCCTCAAGACGTGGCTGCCATTCTCGTCATCACGCATGACGATCCCTATCTCTTGGAGCAGCTCAAGCGTTTCCCCAAGAAAAGTTTTCTCATGCTCTTTGAATCGCCCCTCGTCATGCCCCACATGTATCGCGACGATCTCGGCGACGCCTTCACTAAAGTCTTCACCCTTGCGCACAACATGGTCGATGGGAAGCGCTTCTTTCCCTTCTACTACGTGCAGCCGCGCATGGAGATGATCCAAAACATCCCCGACTTTTCCCAGAAGAAATTCTGCGCCCTCATTGCAGGTCATAAAGATTCAGAAAACCCCCTTTCCCTCTATCCCGAGAGGATCAATGTGATCCGTTTTTTTGGCATCCGGCAGATCCAAGGGTTTGATCTCTATGGGTCTGGCTGGGAGGGGATGCCCAACTGGCGTGGGACAATCGAAAGCAAGTGGGAAGTACTCAAGAACTACCGCTATAGCTTCTGTTATGAAAATCTCAGAGATTGCCCCGGCTACATCACCGAAAAGATCTTCGACTCGATGATTGCCGGCTGCGTCCCCATCTATTGGGGCGCATCGAACATCACCGATTTTGTGCCCAAGGAGTGTTTCATTGACCGGCGCGACTTTGGCGACACCTCCGATCTCTACCGCTTTCTCAGAATGATGAAGAAAAAAGACTACGACCGCTACATCGCGGCCATTCGCAACTACTTTGCCACAAATCCGCAGGCCAAGCTCTTCACGATCGAGCACTTCGTCAACACCTTTTTACATGAGATCCGGCAATGCGAATCGCTGTGAAGAATAAACCACCGAGAGCACCGAGGCGCGATGCGCGCAAGAAATATTTATTTTGGGGTGCGGGGCTTCCCCACCTCTGTGCTCTCGGTGTTCTCGGTGGTAAAATTTTTCTAGCGGGAGTGATAACCTTCTTGTCTGTCGGCTCCCTCCATTCGCAGGAATATGTTTCCTGCTATCTGAATGGGCAGCTTGGCAATCAGATGTTCCAGATCGCCGCTGCCCTCTCCTTTGCGCTCGACCATGGCTGCGAGGCCCGCTTTCCCAACATTGCCCAAGCGCGCGATGCCCCCATCAACGCCCCCTACATTCTCCATCGCCTCAATCAGGAATCCTTTCCCCCCGACGTGCAATTTGAAGCTTATCACGATCGGATCCATTCCAATATCTATGCCCCAATTCCCTACGAAAAAGGGAAAAACCTCTGCATCTATGGCCACTACGAAAGTGAAAAATATTTCCTCCCCCACGCCCCGCTCATCCGCGAGCTCTTTGCACCCACTCCCGAAATCCTCGCGGAAATTCGAGCCAAATATGGCCACCTCCTCCAAAACCCCACCGTTGCAGTCCATGTGCGCACCTTCATCCCCGACCATCGCGATCCCAGATTCAAAGGCATCGGCGGCAGCGGCTGGGGCTATTTCACCCAGGCGATGAATCTCTTTCCCCCCAACACCCACTTTCTCGTCTTTTCTGACGCCATGCAATGGACGAAACTCCGCTTTCCCCGCTCAGCGCGCAAAGTGACATTCATTGAAGACAACCCCGCGCACATCGACTTTTACCTCATGATGCTCTGCGACCATCAGATCATCTCGCCCGAATCGACATTTTCCTGGTGGGCAGCGTGGCTCAATCCCAATCCCCACAAGAAAGTCATCATCGCCGACACCTGGAACGATCTCACCGAAAACGACACCATTCCCGACGGCTGGATCAAACTAAAAAAAACAGACTGGCACTTTTAAATGAGAATTATTTTCTTCCTTCTTTTCTCCATCTCCCTCTCGGCGACGACGCTCACGCTGAAGAGCCAACATCTCGATGCGCCGCTCATGCAATTTCTCATTACCTCGTTCGGCGTCGATACGCTGGTAGAGACAGGCACTTGGGTGGGAGATACTGCAGTGCTCAGCTCCCGCTATTTCAAGGAAGTCTACACCGTCGAACTCGGACATATCCCTTTCCTTGATGCCCAAAAGCGCCTTAAATCGCTCTCCAATGTCCATGCCGCTGAAGGAGATTCGCCTACCTTTTTGGCAGAAGTGATCCCCGCAATCCGCGGCAAAATTCTTTTCTGGCTCGATGCCCACTGGTGCAGCGGGGATTCGGCAAACACCATGCCGATTCGCGAAGAGCTCGAAGCGATTCGCCAGAGCGGATTGAAAGAGGGAGTGATTCTGATCGATGACATCCGCCATTTCCACAATCTCCCTCCCGATTATCCTGAATATGGGAAATATCCCTCGCTCAAATGGATCCAGCAAAAGATTTTGGAGATCAATCCTGCCTATCAATTTTGGATCCTCGGCGACATGGCGATTGCCTATTTAGGAGACGCAGCTACCCCCTCTGAATTAGTCAAGGCCTGTACAATCAGCCGTCTCTTTGGAGAAGGAGATTCCATCGACGCCGTTCTCACCGCCGAGAAAACCATCCGCCGCTTCGCCAATCTCCCAGAATCCAGAGAATTCGACAAATTGATGTATTTCGTACGCGCTGACCCGACAGAAGGCGCGATCACGGTCCACCTTCTTCTCTGGAAAGGACTCATCGAGATGGGCAAGAGTCACTTTTGGGAAGCCTCTCAAATTTTTCAGCGCGTCCGCGCGCTTGGCTATCCCCATTGGCGTGTCGATTGGTATCTCGCCGACTGCCTCTTCCGTCTTGGCGATCATGAAGCCGCTCGCGAGCTCGCCGAGCGCATCCTCCAAATTGTCCCCAACTTTTTTGAAGCAAAAAGGTTACTTCGATGAAGAAAATCCTCCTCTTTCTATTCTTCTCCTGTACGATTAGTCTCTTTTCTCAAATCCTTCCCCGTTGGTCTGACGCGCCGCTTACGACAAGCATCATCATTCCCTGCGCCGCCTGCCATTTCAAACACCTCCGCCCGCTGCTCGAAGCCTATCAACATCAAACTCTTCTTCCCGATGAGATCGCCATTTCCCTCTCTGAAGTCGACCTCCTCAATTCCACGGACATCGACACTCTCGAAAAAGGCCCCTGGCCCTTCGCTCTCACCATCCACCGCCACTCCGCGCGCAGATCTGCCGGCGCCAATCGCAATTTCGCCTGCATGAAATCCAAAGCCGATCTCCTCATCTGCCAAGACGCCGATGACCTACCTCATCCCCAGCGCGTCGAAATCGTCAAATATCTCTTCGAGCACTATCAGCTCGACCACCTCATCCACGCCTGGCTCCCCGACACAGACGAATTTACCCCCTACGACCCCGCAACGATCCAAATGTATCATTTTCGAAGCGTCGATGCGCTCAACAATTCCCCCCTCATCCTCCAACGCATCCGCATCCACCACGGCAATGTCTGCGTTCTCCGAAAACTTATCCGAACGCTTCATTGGGAAGATTGCCTCCCCGCAGATCGGGACGTCCAGTTCAATGTCGACGCCTACAGGAGAACCTCCCACACCGCCGTCATCTTCTCCGAACTCGTGAAATATCGCTGGAGCCTCTCCGCCTACCGCCCGGAGAACGCGCTATGAGATGGTTTCTGATCTTCTTCACTTCAGCGCTCTTTGCTCAATCGGCTGTCACTTATCAGCTCAGCGGCGGCCGCTTTGGCGATAACCTCATCGCCTACCTCCACGGAAAATGGATCGCCTATAAAAATGACCTTCCCTTTCTCTACGTTCCCTTTAACTACTCCTCCAAACTCATCCTCAGCGAAAAAGAAATCCTCTACGAAGGCTCCCAATCCTTTCAGCTCACAACCCGCGTCGAAAGGGATTTCCACATTCTCCCTTCCTCTCTCTCCACCCTCTACATCGTTCCCTATTTTCCCGAAGATCCTCACGAGCTCCGCGCAGGCCGCAGCGACCTCGGCCTTCCCTACGGCTATTTCTATCCCAACTGGAAAGATCCCACCTTCCGCAAAGCCGTTCGCGAAATGATCGCGCCCCGCTATCCCGTCAAAACCCTCGATCTTCCCTCTGAGCGCGTCACTATCGCCATCCACATCCGCCACGGCGGCCGCTTTGACCCCACAACGCACGGTCGCTACTACCCCCTCAAATTTCCCGCCTTGCCCTTCTACATCGACGGCCTCGCCAAACTCCTCGAGCTCTTCAAAACCAAACCCGTCTACTGCTATCTCTTCACCGACGCCCTCGATCGCCCCGCTCTCGCCGCCCAATTCAAAGACGTCCTCTCCAAACACCCCAATGCCATCCTCGACTACCGCGATCCTCAAACCGACTACGAAGACCTCGTTCTCGAAGACTTTTTCTCTCTCCTAAAATTTGATGCCATCATCCGCCCCTACTCAAACTTCAGCGTCGCCGCCACCCTCATCAACGACTACGCCGTGATCTATTCTCCCAAAACCTTCGTCCACCGCGGCACCAACTCAATCATCCGCGAAGTGGACCTCATCGTCAATGAAGAGCTCTATAAAAAAGCGATGGAGAAATAATATGAGAAAACTCCTCCTTCTGCTTCTCCCTTGTCTTTGCGCCCACGCCCTCGTCATCGCGCGTCTTCGCGGCCAACTCGGCAATCAGATGTTTCAAGTTGCCGCAGCCGTTGCTCTTGCCCAAGAAAATCACTGCAAAGTTTGTTTTCCCGATTTTGGCCGGGACATCGATTGGGGAGAAACGAGAATAGATAAAAATTTTGGAACCCTATTCCACCGCATTCCCAATCGCCTCTCCAGCCCGAACCTCCACCCCAGTTCCTACTATATTCAAAAGGACGGCGGCGCCTATGAGCCCATTCCCTATCGCCCCTATCGAGAAATCATCGGTTATTTCCAATCGGAGAAGTTCTTCAAGAAATATGAGACTCTCATTCGGAAAATCTACAAAATGCCCCCAGAAATCGAACAAACCCTCCAAAAGCGCTACTCCGACCTTCTCGCCCATCCCAAAACCGTCGGCCTTCACGTAAGAACAGGCTACGAAGATTATCTCAGAACCCACCACGACCCCAAATTTTACGCCGCATTCCTTCCCCCCGATCTCAACTTCTACACCCAAGCCATCGACAAATTCGATGCCGACTCTCTCTTCATCGTCTGCTCCGACCACATTGGCTGGTGCAAAAAGCACTTCCAGCAAATCCCCAGGAACTTCATCTTCATTGAATCAGACGACTATTTCCTCGATCTCTACCTCCTCACGCTCTGCAAAGACATCATCATCGCCAACTCCACCTTTGGCTGGTGGGCCGCCTACCTAAACGAGAACCCACACAAGCGAGTCATCTGCCGCAATCCCTTCGTCGGCTTCATCGCCTTCCACTCACCCCCAGACATCCTCTGCGACACCTGGGAAAAAATCGACATGCCCTCAACCTCACCCCCCTTGCCAATTTATGAATAGACTCCTCCTCCTTTTTCTCCCCTGGATGATGTGGGCGGTGCCCTGGATCCCACACCGCGACCCCATCGAACCCTTCCTTTCGGGAGATACCTTCCGCGCCCACTGCGATTACGCCTACGATGAAATCAGCAAATCATTTAATCCCGAAGAGATGCGCCCGAGAAGCACCCTGTTCATCAATGGCGATCTCTTAGGCGAATTCGTCCAACAAATCCACCCTCGCATCCAAGTGCCCTACATTCTCATCGTCCATAATACCGATCACGCCATTCCCGGCCGCTACGCCTTTCTCCTCGACGATCCCCATCTCATCGCCTTCTTTACGCAGAATAAAGATGATACAGAGCATCCAAAACTCCACCCCCTTCCCATCGGCATCGAGAATCGTCACTGGAAGCCGATGAATCGAGAACTCCTGCAAGAAACCAAAGCGAAAAATCTCGAAAAAACCCATCTTCTCTACTGCAACTTCAACAAAGATACCTTTCCCTCGGAGCGCTCCCAAGTTCTCTCTCTCTTTGCCCGCACTCCCTTCACCTACACAGCGCGCCGAAAATCCTATCCCGACTTCATCACCGATCTCGCCGCCTCTAAATTCGTCCTCAGCCCCCGCGGCAATGGCCTCGACACCCACCGTCTCTGGGAAGCGCTCTACGCCGGCTCCTACCCGATCGTGAAAACATCCTCTCTCGACCCGCTCTACGAAAATCTGCCCATCGTCATCGTCAAAGATTGGCGCGAGGTGACCCAGGAATTCCTCAACCGAAAATATGAAGAGCTTA
>DATIHQ010000013.1:0-4202 GCA_035480535.1 Chlamydiales bacterium | reverse complement strand
GGATCGACGATGAGATAGAACGAGCAGTGATGGGCTACTTTACGATAGGGCATGAGAAAGAGAGTCCCAACCGCGCAGGGGGTTTCTCCGATCATTCCGGTTAGGCTTGCCTTGAATTTGGCAAATCCAATCCAATTTTTTAGAGCTTCTTCTTTCTCCGCAAAGCCAAAGGGGTAAAATTCACACGATTCGGGAGTGGAAAACCATTCTTGCAGATAGGTGAGATCCTCTGGCGTGGAAAAACGGATGTCATAATCGGGAATGGGGATCATCCAAATTCCTTGAGATAGGCATTGATAAAGACATCGATCTCCCCATCCATCACAGCCTGCACATTCCCCACTTCCACTTTCGTCCTCGTATCTTTTACCAATGTGTAAGGCTGGAATACATAATTGCGGATCTGGCTGCCCCAGGCAATCTCTTTTTTCTCTCCCCCCATCGAAGAGAGCTTGGCTTGCTGCTCATTGTATTCCTTTTCATAGAGTTTTGAGCGGAGCATTTTCATGCAGGTTTCACGATTTTGGATTTGACTTCGCTCGCTCTGGCAAGAGACGACAATTCCCGATGGAATGTGGGTCATCCGCACCGCAGAATCGGTCTTGTTGACGTGCTGGCCGCCGGCCCCCGATGCCCGGAAGGTATCCACTTTGACATCTTCGGGGCGCACTTCAACTTGCACATCATCGATAATGGGGGTGACATCGACGGAAGCAAAACTGGTGTGGCGCCGCGCATTGGCATCGAAGGGAGAAATCCGGACGAGGCGGTGCACTCCTTTTTCCGCTTTACTATATCCGTAGGCAAACGGCCCGCTGAAACGAAAGGTAATGCTCTTAATGCCGGCAATTTCCCCATCGAGCCGGTCGATGATCTCTACTTTCCAGCCCCTTTTTGTCGCCCAGCGCTGATACATCCGAGAAAGCATCGCCGCCCAGTCGCACGATTCCGTGCCGCCAGCGCCTGCGTTGATTTCAAGATAGCAATCTTTGCTGTCGAGTTCTCCCGAAAGCATTTTGCGCACTTCGAGATCGCCCAATTTTTTTTCAATTTCGTCGAGCGTCTCCATCAATTGATGGAATAGTTCTCCATCATCCAATTTTTCTGCTTCGGGGAGAAGATCTTTCACATCTTGGAATTTCGATTTCAATTCATCATAGGGAACGGTCCAAAGCTTCAGCGCATTGCACGCTTCAATTGTCTTTTGAGCTTCTTCCTGATCGTCCCAGAAATTAGGCAATCCCATCTTTTCTTCGAGTTTGCGAACTTCAGCTTCCTTGACAGCTAAGTCAAAGATACCTCCACATGGCGCTCAGCCGCTCTTCAATCTTCTTCAGTCTTTCTTGCGTCTCGAAATTCATATGGTTGCTCCTGTGGTTGCGCAGATTATACAACACAAATACCCAAAAGTCAAAGTTCAAAAAATTATTTTACTCTTACTTTTCCTTTACATTTATCTAATCACTTATATAATTGCCCGATTTCTGCGAACTCAACAAATTGTTGTGGTTCCTAATACCGGGAGTGATTCAAGAATCGGATTATGACAAGGAGGCGCCCTAAATTTGAGCCAGGCTTTGCCGGCGCCGAAGCAGCTCAACCTGAAAGGTTGAGCGATGCAGGCGGGTCTCAAATTTAGTGGCTGTCCGACGCTGTCAGAACCGATTCTTGAATCACGAGCGGTATAGAATTTTCAGGAATCCATATTAAAAAACCTAAAGGGAGGTTTCCATGGTACAAATGTCGATCGTCAATCAAGCGCCAAATTGCTGCACCAACTTTGCCCAATCAAGCAAAGACGCTGTCTGTTGGCTCGGCCGCAGCATTAAAACCGCTGGAGTCGCTACTTGGAAAGGAGTGGTCATCGCAGCAAAAGCTGTGGCTCATTTCTTTGCAGTGGTAGGTTCTTACATTGCAGCAGGAGCGAAATCTGCAGTGAATGCGTCCAAAGTTGGACTCCTTGCTGCTAAAGTTTGGTGGCATAATCCGGCGAATGCAACTCTAATTAAACAAATGAAAGCAGCAGCTCTCGGCGCAGTAGTTGCAGTCGGAGTCACAGCTCTCATTTGCGGTCTCTGCTGCCGCAAAGATAAACCAGAAGAGGCTCCAGCTCCTTAATCGGTTTATTGGGAACGGTCTAGGCCGTTCCCTTCTTTGTTTCAACGATTAATTTTCCAGACGCCTCTCGAATGTTCATTTCCATTCCATCTTCTACGATGAATTGGTGAGGGCCGATGAAATGGACGTGGCTCGCTCTAAAAACAGAGTGGCCTTTGAGGATGATTTTGCAGGTTTCCTGCCGTTTGAGATCCATTTTCCAAAAAGGAGAGGAATTCATCCAGTCGACGCCCCGGTTTTGAACGGTGACGTGGTCTAAGATGCAGCTGCCGACTTGTGAAGAGTAATGGAGAATTTTTTGCGCGTCGAAATGGCCCATCGGCTGCTCCGCGATGATTTGTAAACTTCCCTGTATGTCGAGATCAGTAAAAGAGCCTTCGGCTAGTTCTAAGATGAGTTCGGAGCCGAGAGAAAGAGTCCCTCGTTGAAGTTTCTTGCGAATGAGGGAATAGAGGGGACCGAGGGCGGGATGATAGAGAAAAAGAAATTCAGGCCCTTTTTTCAAAACTTCTTCAAGTGAACGAGTGGGTGGAAGAGAAAAGCCACAGTGATCTTCCAGAAGTTCTCGATGCGCTTTTAGGAGATCATAGAAACAATTTTCCGGAGTTTCTTGGAGCGATTTTCCAGGAATAAAGGCTTTTTTCGCTGTAGAAATCGTCTTGTGCCTTTGATTGTAAGTGACAAAGGTTTTCTCTGTTTTGAGTGGGATGCTTTCTTTTTTCTCCTCTACAAACACATCGGCGATATTTTGCATCGTCGATTCGAGCCGCGTCATCAGCCCTTCTTTTTTTTCTCCCTCTTCCGTGGTATAGCATGCCGGTTTGAGATTGATCAAAAGCCCTGGGAAAGGACACACATCGATCGCCCTCGAAATGGCCTTTAGATCGGCGAAGAGGATATTGGTATTTGAAGAAAAGCGGGAATAGGCTTCCCCTTCTTTTAGAGGGCGATCTTCTATGCCGAATTTGGCAAAGTCGCAATATTCAATATTGGTGAGAACACATGTTCCCTCTTTCTCGATCAGAACATTCACCCCTTCCGCAGCTTGCAAGAGGCGGGGACAGGAGGCAAAGCCAAAAAGCATCTCTTGTTTGCAGCCATAGCCCGTGAAAGCGAGAAGTCCATAATCGAGTCCGGCCAAAGGATTATTGATCTGCCGGATTAACACTTTTTTCCGAGTTTGATCTGCGAGCCAATCGAAAATTCCCTCATCGCGTGCGAGTTTCCAAATCGCCCCATGCCCTCCCGGCTTTAGAAGGGGACGCAAAGAACCGAGTACATGCCAATCTCCTTTCTCATTTACAGCGGGAACCAAAGGTTGAGTAAAGAATCGAAATGAATCGCGCGGACGGCCAAACCAATTCAAATCGCTGCAAACCTGCATAACATGGCGGTGGTTCTCTTTCTCATGCGAAGTCATGATTGCGATCGGAGTTGTAATTTGAGTGCCGTATAAACGAAAGTAGAGGCATTCTCGGGCTTGCAAATCGCGCACTAGATGTTCCAAAAGAGTTTTTCCTGCAAAGGGAAGTTTGGCTGCGGGCAATTCAAGGCCTGTATCCCGATCGACGAGATGCAATCGGTCTGCGGCTCCGCCCAAAGGATAAAATTCCGCAATCTCCGGCAAAGTGGCGAGTCCCCATGAAATTGCCTGATTCACTTCTTCATTCTCCTCGGTAAAGTGGAGAAAAGAAGGAGAGTGATATGTAGCTGTGGGAATTTCTGAACGTTCATTTAATAGTTCCAGCACTTTCACTTGATAGCCAATAATTCCGCCTATCTCTCGGTAAAAATGATCGATCTCGAGCAGCTTGACTAAAAGTTCGCGCAGGCGCTCTGCAGTGATTTCCGAGCTGTTTTGGAAAAGACGCTCTGCTTGGCCAATGGCGATCAGCTGTTTGAAAACCGATTCGCAATCTGGGGTCAGTCCCGAGAGAAATGTGCGGAGAAGGGGTGTTTTATTTAGGAATTTTTGCACCTGGGGAAGCGCGCTGAGAATCTCATTTTTCTCAAAAGAAGAGGAAGAATTGAGCAACTTTTGCTTAAGTTCTTTGAGCATTAGTTGAAATTTGCCAGGAAGATTG
>DATIHQ010000012.1:0-2144 GCA_035480535.1 Chlamydiales bacterium | reverse complement strand
TCGCCTGAAGCTTCGCGATAGGGCGGTCTGAGAGGAGAGACAAAGAAATCATTTTCTTCATCCCTGGTTAAGCGTTTATGAATGTCTCTGCATCGCCAATAGAGCCGCTCGTATTCAGCCCGTAGAGGAACCTTCTCTATTTCGTCTTCAATTAAGGCGATGCGATGGGGATAATCATTTGCAGGAAGACCGTGAAGCAGATCTGAAAGCTGGCCGAACTGGTGGGCCCCTTCTCCCTCATCAATTGACTCATAATACTCTATTAGCAGCTGGGTATATTGATTGTAGAGTTCTTCGTATTTTTCTGAAGAGGGCTCCTCAATAATGGCAATGGTTGCAAAAGGATAAGCCGGAATCGGAAATCCATCGAGACCTACCATTCCCATAAAAACCTCCCAAAAAAAGAAATAGAATAGGAAAGATTTCGATTTTATTTCAAGGGGACGATGTGGCCATCGCCAATCCATTTGACGGGGCAGGAGATTTTTTGTTCGTGAAGGACTTTTTTAGTGAATTCGGCGAGGCGCTCGAGATCGGCATCGGAATGGGCGGGGTCGTGATGCGTCACGAGCCATTCGGCTGGATGGGCGCGCTGGATGAAAGCGGCGGCATTGCGGGCGGAGGAGTGGCCCCAGTTGGTTTTGTGGAGATATTCTTCGGGGAAATATTGCGCCTCATGGATGAGGAAATGGCATCCTTTCATAAAGTCGATGAGGCTTTGGTGGGGCTCGTAGGCGTTTGGGGGGACTTCGGAGAGGGGGCCGTGGTAGTTTTGCAAGATCTCATTGTCGGTGATGTAGCCGATGGTTTGATGGGGCGTTTTGATTTTAAAGCAGTGGGTGAGCCCCGGGTGCTGCGTGGTGTGGAAATCAAGGGTGAGATCTCCCAGATGAACGGGCGTTTTTTGATGGGTGGTGCGAAAGTCGAATTGCGATTGCATTTCATCTAAGCGAACGGGGAAAAATTCGGGAGCGAGGAGTTGCGTAAAGAGCTCGCGGCAGCTTCTTCCGGCGCCGGCGGGAGACCAGATGGTGATTTGCGTGCCTGGTTCATAGAGCGGCTCAAAAAAGGGGAAGCCAATCACATGATCCCAGTGGGTGTGGCTGAGAAAGAGATCGATTTTAAGGGGGCCATCGTTTGCCATTGAAAGGCCGAGAGGGCGAATGCCAGTGCCTGCATCGATGATGAGGCGGATGTTTCCGTAGCGCACTTCAAGACAGGAAGTATTGCCGCCAAAGCGGTGATATTCAGGCCCGCTTACGGCGCAAGAGCCCCTCGTTCCCCAAAATTTAAGGTAGTTCTTCGTCAGCTGTCTCCTCCTCTTCAAAAAGAGGTGTCTGGGAAGAAGAGCCGATCACGCGGCGCGGCTTGGCCCCATCTTGCGGGCTAATGATTCCATTGGCTTCCAGTTCATCCATTAAACTCGCTGCGCGGGCATAGCCGATCTTGAGCTTTCGCTGCAAAAAGGTGGTGGAGGCGCTCTTTGAGCTGACCACAATCGTCAAGGCTTGATCGTAGAGAGTGTCTTTTCCTTTTGGCTCTTCATCAGGGCCGCTATTTAAATCAAGCGAGCGGAAGGAATCGAAAGAGGGGAGAAGATAGTTGGGAGGACTTTGCTGGCAAAGGGTGGTGATGATCTGGTTGATGTCTTCATCGCTGATATAGGCGCCTTGCGCGCGCAGCAGCTGTGAGCTGCCGGGCGGAAGGAAGAGGAGATCTCCATTGCCGAGGAGGCTTTCAGCGCCTACGTCATCGAGAATGATCTGTGAGTTAACGCGGCTGGCGACTTTAAAGGAGATGCGGGTGGGGATGTTCGCTTTGATGATGCCGGTGATCACTTCGCGAGAGGGGCGCTGCGTGGCGAGAATGAGGTGGATTCCGACGGCGCGCGCCATCTGGGCGATGCGGGCAATCGGCGTTTCAATATCGGCGCTCGAGACCATCATCAAGTCGGCAAATTCATCGATGATCGCCACAATCATCGGCATCTGCTCCGGAATGGGGATATTCAGCGAGCTTTCCAATTCCTTATTGATCTTTCGACTGTTAAAGGCGCTCATATTGCGCAGGCCCAACTGCTTGAGGATTTCGTAGCGCACCTGCATCTCTTTGACGAGCCATTGCAGGGCGGCATAGGCGCCATG
>DATIHQ010000011.1:0-4766 GCA_035480535.1 Chlamydiales bacterium | reverse complement strand
CAAAAGCGATAGAATCCACTTTCCAGGGGTAGGAGTGTGTTTCTATAGGCGAAGGCAAAGACGAGCGCAAGGCCGCTGATGAGCATGTTGATCCCAATCACCATCGGAACGAGAGCGTCGATGAGATGCGAGGCATTGCCCATGCAGAAAAAGATCGCCATGAAGAGCATGAGTGCGAGAGAGGCTGCAACGGCCTTTTTGCGCGTGGTCTGGAATTCAACCTCCACGTTGCCCGCAATGCTTTCCACAATGGAGAAGACCCCGGTGATCCCTGCGATAAAGACGCAAAAGAAAAAGATCGTGCCTATCCCTTGAGCCAAAAGAGGGCCGAATACTTTTAGAATTTTGGGAAAGAGGATGAATCCAATTTCAAATGTTGAATCGCTGGTTAGAATCTGATCAAAAGGGATTCCCTGTGTATGGCTGATATGCGCCAAGCAGCCAAAAATCGCAGCTCCTGAGACGAAGGAGACGAAGAAATCGCCCAAAGCGACATAGAGCATGGCCCGCGGGATATTCGCCGTTTCCCCCGTATGGCGGGAATAGCCGACAATGATCCCAAGGCCTAGCGACAAGCTGAAGAAAAGCTGCCCAAAGACATCGCGCCATAGCTCAATGTCGAGCAATTTATGGAAGTTGGGCTTGAGATAATAAACCCATCCTTGCATCCCGCCAGGGAGCAAACAAACGGCGATGGCAAAGGCAGTCATGATCAAAACCATCAGGGGCATGAAAAAAGAACAAATCCGCTCAATTCCATCGCGGACAGGGCGGCGCAAAATCACCCATGAAAGAAGGCCCACTGCCGCAGTGGCTATAAAAATAGATTTAGAAAAGGAGCCAAATTCCCCTACATTTGGAGTGATCTGCAGAACGCTTTGTAGAAAAAAAGTCTTCGTGTCTTGAGGAATCTGGTCGGCCGCAGAAAAATAGGTATAGGCAACGGAATAACCTGTGAGGACGATGTAGAAAGCTCCAATGGTCAAGCAAGCGAGAACCGACAACCAGCCGAGCATCTTCCCCATCTTGCCCCAGACATAACCATAGGAGGCGACTAGCGGCGATTTCCAACGGTTGCCTATCTTCCCTTCCAAAAGCAAAAAGGGGATTCCGATGACAAACAAGGCAACGGCATAGGGGATTAAATAGGCGCCTCCCCCATTTTTATAGGCTTTAGCACTGAAACTCAAGACGTTGGCAAATCCAACAGCCGATCCAATTAACGCCCAAACAAACCCTGATTGGGACTTCCAAGTAGTGGACATGTGACTCCTTAAAATCGATTTTTCTTAAATGCTTCATTCGCCTTTCGGCTTACACACTGGTTAAAAATTGGGAGAAAATTTTTGAAATGTCTTAGCCTTGACGGCTAAGAAGGAGGAGGGAAAGAGATGACGATAGTTTCAACATGCCAATAATCATAGTCGATCAAGCACATTTCAGGCAAATTGAAAAAAATCTTAACTTTTTATGGCTAAAGTGGAACAGTGACAAATAAGATGAAAGCCTACGGACCTTTGATTTCTCTGATCGTGATCGCTGCATTAGCCGCTTTTGCAGTGATGCATGGAATATTGGGAAATTGGTTTCAGTGGATGCACTATTTCATGGGTTTTTTCTTTTGCCAATTTGCCATGCTTAAGCTTTTCCATCCCGAAGGATTCGCCGAGGGATTTCAGATGTATGACCTGATTGCCATGAGATTCCGCTCCTATGGATACATTTATCCCTTCATTGAGCTTCTCCTAGGCCTCGCTTATCTTTCTTATGTTTTCCCTCTTTTCATTTACGCAGTGACAATTATTGTCTCTTTGATTGGGGCGATAGGAGTTTTGAAGGCATTGAAGAAAGGGCTCGACCTTCGCTGCGCTTGCATGGGAACGGCTCTCGATGTGCCCCTTTCCACAGTGACTCTCACTGAAGATATTGCCATGGGAATCATGGCGCTCTTTATGTTTATCGGGGCCATTTAAGGACTTGCCCTTCGGCCAATAAGTGGTGGCGCAAGGTTTCATAAGGGACTTTCTGTACGGGAACTGCGCAATCAATGGCGAGGCAAGCCGCTGTGGCTGCCGATTGGGCGAGCAACATAAAGGTCGATTCGATCCGAACAGATCCATAGGCGGCATGAGATGCGGAAAGACAGACGGGGACAAGAAGATTTTCACACTCCGATGCCTTGGGCACAATGGCTCGATAGCTAATTCGATAAGGTTCTGCTGCTCCAACATAGTAGGTCCCATCGCAGGCGATCAGTCCATCTGGCGCCACATAGTATTTCACAATATGGGAATCCATTGGATAGGCCCCCAAACCAATGCTGTCATCGATAGGAGGATCTTTCCCCCTAACGGTATTTTCTGTGACCACCGCATCGGAGACCATCCTTCGCGATTCCCGAACATAGAGTTGATAGGGCCAATGATGATTCTCGGGAAATTCATCTTTTGCAAGGCCCCAATGAGCAAAGAATGCGTGTACCTTGGAAGAGATTCGAGGGTGATTTTGCAGCGTCCATAAAAGTCCTCTCTGCCAATTCTCATGTTCCAGCGTTATTTTTTCCCGCTCTGCATAGTCCGCTTCCGCATAGTTCCAACTCATCCCCACAAAATCTGTGGAAAACAAGCCTGAATTGTTTAAGTCAATTTTGCCATTTGGAATTGTATTGGATAGGATTCCTATTTTATAAGCGGGAATGCTAGCTTCTAAAACGCGGAAGATCAGCTCGTAATCTGAATCTTTGTACTGGATGGGTTTTTCAATAGGGATTCTATTGGCTGCCACTTTTGTTAAGCACAATCGAAAATTGTAAGCCTGAACACCTCGGTCGCCATCTCCAGGATTTCCTCCGGCATTTGGATGAATTCTGGGGAGCAAACCGCTTTTTGGATCGCCTTTAATGACATAGGGATCGATTCCGGGAGAGAGAGCGCGCTGAATGTAAGGATGAATCCCATTCAGCGTCTCATGATAATGGCTGTTTGGCTCCCGCCCCACAGTATAAGAAACGCCCGCCGCTGCCATCAAATCTCCAACATAGGTCGCATCAATGAACATTTTTCCCTGAAATTTACGCCCCGACTCCATGGCAATTTCAACAATCTGGGCCCCCTTTTTATGCACCCCACTTTTTCGATTGAGTCTCTCTCCCAATTCAATCCGGAGAGAAACCTCCTTCGCCATTTGTTTGAAAAGCTTTTCCGCTACATGAGGTTCCACCACATACATTTCCTGATGAGGAGGAGATTTAGGCTGTTTTTCCCAGATCCAATTCTGCGGATGTTGGTAATATTTCCAAACCCTATGAAAATAGTTTCTCGTCAATCCTCCCAAAATATCGACATTTTTCGTATCGATCTTGCCCAGTCCGCTGCTGGTCATCCCTCCAATGTGTTGACTCGACTCGATCAACACAACCGATTTACCCATCTTCGCCGCCTGCACAGCCGCAATCACCCCTGCCGAGGTGCCCCCATAGACAACCACGTCGTACACTTCCTCAGAATACCCCGATGTAAAAAGCAACAAAACCAAAAACAGCGCATAGTTTTTCATAAGCCATAAAGCATACAAAATCTTTGAAAAACATGCAAATATTAAAAAATTTCTTTAATATATTTTTAATATTAAACGTGTTATAATTTTTTATTAAAAATAGGGTATTATCTATGGCGGCAATTCCACATCAATTAAGTGTTTATCAGGGTCCCCCTGGAGATTGTTATCTTTGTCTTGGGTCTGATGAAATCGATGAATTAGGGCGCCCCATGGTTACAAATAATTGCTCATCGCGTTTAGCGAATTTGACCCATGTAGGCTGTGTGCTGGACCAAGAAAGGCTACAAGATGAAAGAGTCCAGGATCGAAGGCTCAAGTGTCCCATCCACAAAGACGAACTTCTTGATCTTTCCCAAGTTCGGAACCTACCGATCGATGTGAAAAAAGTGGCGCTGCGGATTCTCAAAAAGATGGGTGCAAATGCCCTCTATAGCGCCTGTGTCGTTCAAGTTGGTTTCAACGATGGTTTGCGCACGATTACAGCCGCTGCCATTGAAGCTCTTGCGACGGGCGTTGTTGAAATCATGAGAATGAGAGGGGCGGACGAGGGGGGAGCCGAGATTCTCTCTTATGCTGTGTTGATTCCCTGCGCAACTCTGATCACTGGTGCATCTATCGCAACAAGAAGCATGGCAAGGCTTATAGATCATGCTGTAGAAAGAATCCTGGGGATGGGTATGGCCGGAGGAATTGTTGGGTGCTTTTTAGGGGCTGTTGCCAGCTTTGCGGCGCCCGACATAAACGTGCCCAAAGCAATTGGAAAAGGAACACTCTTCGGCGCGGGATTGGCTGCTGCAGGCACATCAGCATTCTGGGCAATGGTCGCTTGGGCAGATTATACGACAAGCTCGGCTTTTCTCTTTCCCGTCATCATTGGGAAAGGGGTGGGCAGCTATTTCCAGAGCAAACTCCGCAGATTCATGCCCGTTTAAAGTATTGGACTTCTCTCTCATGCTTTACAGCTGCGGCGCGAGTGGAGAAAGTGCCGAGGTTTCTTCGTTTCCCCGTCTTTGGATTGATTTTACGGGAATAAAGTCTATATTTTCCTGTAGGAAGTTTTCGGATCATCTCACCCTCCTTTTTCCATTCACATACGATAGATGAGATTTTTTCGAAATGACATTATTCAATCGTAAATTTATACTGGATCACTCATTCGAGGGTGTGACTTCAAGATTTATATTTTTCGATGCTCTTCTTTCCAGTCT
>DATIHQ010000010.1:0-15682 GCA_035480535.1 Chlamydiales bacterium | reverse complement strand
GCGCCTGGACCATTAAAAACGGCACCCCCGCCGCCGAAGCTGCCGGCAAAATCCACAGCGACATTGAAAAAGGCTTTATCCGCGCCGAAGTCGTCTCCTACTCCGACATGATCCGCTACCACGGCCGCGTCGGCGCCCGCGCCGCCGGCAAAGCCCCCTCAGAAGGCCGCGACTACATCGTCAAAGATGGAGATGTGATTTTATTCTTTCATAACTGAAAGCGGCCAGCTTTTCAGCTGACCGCTTATTGTAGCAGTTTATCGAGTTAGTTTTCTTTCTGCGAATATTCTCATCGCTTCCGCCATGAATTCAGCCAATTGCGGATGAAATGGGTCTAGCTGTTTTCTGAGCTCGGGATGTTCCCGATACAACTGAGCCATTGCCTTGTACACTTCTTGAGTTGCATCATGAATCTGTTCCACCAACGCATGATGTTTTTTTATCAAGCGCTGTACTTCATCCGATGCAGGATCTAATCCTTTTTCGATGCAATGAACGAGCTCTTTGAAGATCGCGTGAGCCATTTTGTTCATATTTTCGTAAAAAGCCTTCCCTCTTTTTTTGACGTCTTCAATGTTCTTAGTTGGATTTTTAACACTTTTCCCGACGATCTCTTCAGCGGCAAAATACGATTCGCCAGCTTTTGCTTTCTTCACTAGGGTAATACAGAACCCATCGAAGATCTCTTTGTCTTTCATTTTTTTCTTTCCTTTCAAGTGCTTAATTGTCCTATCGATGGTCTTAAGCAACAGCCCTATTTTCTCCCATTCTTGATTCAAAGACTTGCGGTGAGAATAGAGGGCTGAGAGCTGATCAAAATCGTCTCTGCCCAGAACTTTTTGGATCTGTTTTAACGAAAAGCCCAACTCCTTAAAAAACAAGATCTGCTGCAGCTGCAGAAGTTCCTTTTCCTCGTAATACCGGTAGCCATTAGCGCCGTAATAGGCTGGCTTTAGAAGACCGATTTCCTCGTAGAAATAGAGCGTGCGTACCGTCACGCCAGAGAGTTCGCTCAATTTTTTAACTGTGTAAGCCATCGATTTCCTTTTTCTTTAATATCCCTATGATTTTAAAGAATGGGCCCATTCTAAGGAACGACGTATACGTAGGGGTCAAGCATCAAATTTTTAAAAAATTTCTTACATTTAAAATCTAGAATGACTGGGCGCTGGGGCAATTGGAGATTGAAGGGCTGATAAAAATAGACCGGGGGGGACCCGGTCGTCGATGTTAGGTCTTGATGCCTAATGAGCTTAAGAGATCGCTGATGTTTACGCTGCCGCCTTTGCCTTGCATGTTGGCGAGAATCGCCTCGATCAGCTTTTCTTTAGTCTCTTTCTCTAGTGTAGCCGCGTTTTGGATCGACGCATAGGCACTGAGATTTGAGTTAATACCGCTTATAGAGTCCATATTTCCTCTTATTATTTAATATAGTTAATAGGTCGCTAGTCTAATTATATCAAAAAATTAGTTTAATTTCAACGTAAATATAAGTGATTGGTAATTAGCGAGTTAGGTGTAGAAACGGGGGATTCTTTCATTGAGGAGGCAGAGGACTTCGTAAGGGATTGTGTCGCAGAGCTTTGAGACTTCCTGTAGGGTGATTTCGCAGGGGCCCTGCCTTCCGATGAGGACGACCTCGTCGCCGACATAGACTTCTTGGTCCCCTACGTCGACCATGAACTGGTCCATACAGATGGAGCCGGCGATGGGAAAACGCTTGCCGCGGATGAGGACGCTGCCCCGATTGGAGAGGGCGCGCCGGTAGCCGTCGCCGTAGCCAATGGGGACGGTGATGATTCGCGTCTGTTTGGAAGTGACGTAGGTGTGGCCGTAGCTAATTCCCTCTCCTTTGGCTACCACTTTAAAATAGGAAACTTTCGATTTCAGGGAAAAACAGGGTTTGAGTTCCGAAAAATGAGTGGGGATGCATTCGGGTAAATAGCCAAAGACGCTGAGGCCGGGGCGCACCATGTCGAGGTAAGAGTCAGGATAGTGAATGACTCCATTGGAATTGGCGATGTGGGAGAGGTGGGAATGGTCTTGAAAGTGGCTTAGGAGTTCTTTAAAAACTTTAATTTGTTGGATGGCTACGAGATCGTGGGGGCGATCGCCCGTCGCCAAATGGGAGTAAATTCCGGCCACTTCAAAGCAGCCTAAACTTTTTAAGTGGTGAAATAGATCGATGGCGGTGGAGCAACGGACGCCTGTCCTTTGCATTCCTGTATCGACTTCTAGGTGGATGCGGCATTTCTTCTGGATTGCCTGGCAGCTTTTGGCCACAAGATCGGCCTTAAACTTTGAGCTAATGCTAAATTCTAGATTGAACTGAATGAGATCGAGAACCTGATCTTCATGAATCGCCCCCAAAACAAGGATGGGGATTTCAATGCCAGCCTGGCGAAGTTTTACTCCCTCCTGCAAGCAAGAGACAGCCAAACAATCGACGCCCGCTTTCACTCCCGCCTTGGCGATGGGAATCATTCCATGGCTATACCCATTTCCCTTCACGGGCAGACAAAAGAGGCTCTTCCCAATCTGGCTGCGAATGATCTGAATATTTTTCCTAAACTGCGAGAGATCGACCTCGATCCACGTCGGATGGGCATATAATTGTTCAACCATAGTGACCCCATCCTACCAGATCGAATATTTTATTATTTTATCCCTCTGTGAAACTCCTTCCCCTCTCTTCTCTGTGGTGGCTCTCCTGGGGTGCGGGGCTTCCCCGCGATTTTACCTTGACTCTCCTGGGAGCGCTCCGCTACAGTTTTTAGGGAATCCTCCTGAGAGTGCATGGCAGAAAAAACCGAAAAGGCAACCCCAAAGAAACTGAAAGATGCGAGAAAGAAGGGCCAGGTGGCCAAGTCGCAAGACTTGCCGGCGGCCATGACCTTTGTCGTGTCCATTATGGGGACATTGGCCTCAATGGGTTATCTCTTCCAGAATCTGGCGAGTTTTACTTTGCGGATGTTGAGAGAAGTGCCCAATACGGGAGGCGATTTCGAGTCTCGCGCCCCAGGATTATTTAATGTGGCGCTGCAGGTCATCTTCAATACGAGCTTTCCCATCATGGTGATCGTCTGCTTTGTGGGGGTCTTGGTGAGCTTTTTGGTGATCGGCCCCGTCTTCTCATTCGAGGCGATGAAGTTTGATTTGAAGAAGCTAAATCCCATCGAGGGGATTAAACAGAAATTCAAGTTGAAGGTGTTGGTAGAGTTGATCAAGTCGATGGCCAAAATCATTGGGGCTGGAATCATTATTTACATGGTGATTTGGCAAATGCTTCCCAATATCGTCGCCTCCGTGATGATGCCCATTTTAGGAAGCGCCATGATAGTGAGCGACTTCCTGTTCGCATCGGCTTTGCGGGTAGGGATTTTCTTTGTGTTAGTGGGGTTATTCGATTTGGCTTTCCAAAAGAAAAACTTTGCCAAAGAAATGAAGATGGAAAAGTTCGAGGTGAAGCAGGAATATAAAGACACCGAGGGCGATCCGATGATCAAGGGAAAGCGGCGCGAGCTATTCCGCGAAATCGCCTACCAAGAGGGACCGGGGGCCGCAAGACGAGCGCGGGCGATCATCACCAATCCGACCCATATTGCAATCGCATTGAAATATAACCCTGTCGATGAGCCAGCTCCCATCATCTTAACGATGGGGGCAGGAATCATCGCCGACCAGATCGTGAAAATAGGTGTCGAAAACAATATCCCAATCATGAGAAATGTAGATTTAGCAAGAGAGCTATACAGTAAAGGGAAAATCTCCGATTATATTCCCGAGGATACATACGGGGCTGTGGCCGAAATCCTCAAATGGATTGAATCACTGGAAGGAAACCCAGATGTCAACGTGGAATTGTTCAAATGAAAATTTTAGATAATCTTTCCCGATTCTTAGGCGGCGATCGAGCGATGAATACGATCTCTAGCTCGAGCGACTTGATTTTGGCCGCGATCATCATCTCGATCATCATGATGTTGATCTTCCCCGTTTCGCCCCACATGATCGACGTCCTCATCGCGATTAACTTCTCTGTTTCGGTCTCGATTCTCTTTGTCGCTCTCTACATTCAAAAAGCGGTCCACCTTTCGATCTTTCCTTCCCTGCTCCTCCTCACAACACTGTATCGATTGGGAGTGAACATCTCCTCCACTCGCCAGATCTTGCTCAAAGCCAATGCGGGAAAGATCATCTGGGCATTCGGGAATTTCGTCGTGGGAGGCAACTATGTGGTCGGAGGCGTTGTCTTCTTAATCATCACGATCGTGCAGTTCATCGTCGTTGTAAAGGGCGCCGAAAGGGTCGCAGAGGTCGCAGCCCGTTTTACTTTGGATGCGATGCCCGGTAAACAGATGTCGATCGATGCCGATGTGCGCGCAGGAGTGATCGACCAGCAGCAGGCGCGCGAACTTCGCCTGGGTCTTACCAAAGAGAGCCAACTCTACGGAGCGATGGACGGCGCGATGAAGTTCGTTAAAGGGGATGCCATTGCCGGCATTGTGATCACTTGCATCAACGTCATCGGGGGATTGATCATCGGGGTGACGATGCATGGGATGACGCTGGGCACAGCCGCGAAAACTTACTCCCTCCTCTCCATCGGGGACGGTTTGGTGACCCAAATTCCCGCTCTGATGATCGCGATTACAGCCGGTATTGTAACGACCCGCGTCTCGAGCGAGAGAAAAGATGCTCACTTGGGGAAAGAAATTGCCGAACAATTGCTCAAGCAGCCAAAGGCGCTAATGATCGCCGGCGGACTTTTGTTCTTCATGGCTTGGATTCCCGGTTTTCCCGCCTGGCCTTTTCTCATTTTATTCGTTCTTGTCGCCACCACTGGCTACGTCTTCTGGAATAATGCGCGCCGCGTCGCCGCGAAGGCCACCGCAGGCATCAGCGGACGAGATACCGATGTGCCTGGACATTCCGTCGTCGGCGGTTCCGCAGAAGATTATGCCCTGACTCTCCCCGTCGTCTTGGAAGTGGGTTCTGCCATTTCGCAGATCATCAAGAAAGATAAACAAGGGCTTACTTTCATCGATCAGATGATCCCAAAAATGCGCCATGCGCTCTATCAAGATCTCGGCGTCCGCTATCCCGGCGTCCATGTACGGACCGATTCTCCCACACTTGAGGCCAATGAATATGCGATCCACCTCAATGAAGTGCCGATTGTCCGAGGCAAGCTCATTTTAAGACACCTTCTCACAAATGAAACGGAAGAGACGCTCCGCCGCTACAATATTCCCTTCATCACCTCCAAAGGAATGCTCAACATGCCCACTCTTTGGGTCGATGAAAAATATCAAGAGATCTTGCAGCGCGCAGGGATCCGCTATTGGACAGGCCTCGAAGTGATGATCCTCCACCTCTCCAAATTCTTCCGCCAATATGCCAACGAATTCATCGGCATTCAAGAAGTGCGCGGCATCCTCGAATTCATCGAAAAATCATTCCCCGACCTCATCAAAGAGGTCACTCGCTTGGTTCCGCTGCAAAAGCTCACTGAAATCCTCCGCCGCCTCGTCCAGGAGCAAGTTTCGATTAAAGACCTCCGCACCATCCTCGAGGCTCTTAGCGAATGGGCGCAAAGCGAAAAAGATACCGTTCTCCTCACCGAATATGTCCGCTCCTCTCTTAAACGATACATCAGCTACAAATATTCGCTGGGGCAATCGGTTCTCTCCGTCTATCTACTCGATCCTGAAATTGAGGATATGGTGCGCGGCGCTATCAAACAAACTTCTGCAGGCTCTTACCTCGCGCTTGACCCCGATTCGGTTCAGCTCATTCTCCATTCGATGCGCAACACGATCCAACCCACACCGCCAGGCGGCCAACCTCCCGTTCTCCTCACTGCCATCGATGTCCGCCGCTTCGTGCGCAAACTCATAGAAGGGGAATTCCCCGAACTCTCTGTCGTTTCCTACCAGGAGATCGTGCCTGAAATCCGCATCCAACCGCTGGGCCGCGTCCAACTGACCTAGAGGGAAAAATGAGATCCACCACGGAGAAAGGAGTGAATAGAGGTGCACGGAGAGAAAAAATCCCATCTCTCCTCCGTGAATTCTCCTGCACTCCCTCCTCCGTGGTGGATCTCCAACTTTTGCCAGGTGCCCATGGCGGATATTAATGTCTCGAGAGCGATTCCCATCAACACCCAGGCCGCTCAGGCTATTCAAAAAGCGGCCGGCGCTGAACAGATAGAGAGCGATGATTCGCTCAGCCAATATCTAGACATTTCTGTCTTTAATCCCATGCAGCAGGCGCAAAGATTCCGCAACCTGAAAGATCTTCACTCTCATTTGACGCATAAAATGGAAGAAGTGGAAGAACCGGAAGAAAAAATGGTGCTCGAGGTTGAAAAGGTTGAGGAAGCCGCCGCTCGCTATCAGAAAAATAACTTTGAGATGAATGCACAAACTCTGCGCATTCTCAAGACGCGGATTCTCTCCACCGATACACCGGAAGAGGCGCTGGATAAAGTTCTTAAAGTCTATTCAGATCCCGCTTTGGCCGATGAAGCGCTCGATTTCCTCATTGAAACGGCCGATGAAAAAACGGTAGCCATTGTCAGGGCCGCTAAAGAGCGATTCAATGCAGACGCGGGTCGAGCCCGGGAAATTAAAGCGGGCAGGAATATGGGCGCTATGGCGCGCGAATTCTCAAAAGAGGGACTCGGTTCGGCCACATCGCTGCGCGATCTTTACCGCGAAATCACTGGCAATCCGCGCGAGCCGCTGAAACTCTTCGATGAACTGTCCGATCAATTCCGCTACCCCAAACTCAAGCCGATCATCACTTTCCTTCTCCACTCTTTAGGCAGCGATCTCAAATCAAAAGGCCCCTCCATCTCCGCTGTCGAACTCAAACGGCTCATCGACGAAACGCGCTCTTTGCAGGGGATGTTGGGCATCTTCCGCTTCTTCCAATCGCGCATGCGCCTAATCCAGCGAATGTTCCAACAATCCAACCTCATGCTTCCCCCAAAACTCGATTTCGAGATCTTGGCCAAAGTGTTGGTCAAACTCTTGAGCGAGCGCTACATGAATCCAGAGAAAATCTTGCAGACAGCCCGCCTTCTCGGCATCTCAGAAGAACTCGCCGCGCAGCTGATCCTCTACAGTCAAATGCTCGATGCGCTAAAACAAATCGCCCCTCGCTATTATCGCAATCAACAGCATCGGGATGAATTGCGTAAGGCCTTTATCGACACACTAGATAAACTAGAAGATGATCTCGAAGAAGAAAAAGAAGAAGAAGAAAAAAAATGACCGATCAATTTGCGGAGCTGCTTCATGAATTAGGGCGCCACCTTCACCTGCCGCTTCACGTGGATAAACATTCAGCCTGCTCCATTCAAACCCCTGAAAATCTCACCGTTCAACTCGAGCTCGACATCTCGCTTGAAAATCTTTTCTTTTTCTCAAAAATCATTGAAATTCCTCCCGGAAAATTCCGCGAAAATGTGCTGCGCGAAACACTCAAAGCAAACGCTCTGCCCGATCCTCGTGCAGGAATCTTTGGCTATCTCGACCGCACCAATCACCTCATCCTTTTTCAGCGCTATCCCCTCCCCATTCTCAATGGAGAGAGACTCGCTGGGCTCATCGGCGGCTTTCTAGAACTCGGCAATGCCTGGCAAAAAGCGATTGAAGCGGGGCGCTCCGCGCCACCTGGACTCAAATCGTGAAAACGGAAGAACACTGGAAAAAAATCGGATTCTATCCCCATCACGGGATTTATGTTTCCCTTTCTTCTCTGCGCACGAAGAAAAGCTGCGGCGTTGGCGAATTCCTCGATTTAATTCCCCTCATCGATTGGTGCAAAAGCCTCTCCCTCGACTGCATTCAACTCCTCCCGTTAAATGACACAGGAGATGACCCAAGTCCCTACAACGCCCTTTCCTCCTGCGCACTCGATCCTCTCTATTTAAGCCTCACCGATCTTCCCGATGCAGGTCCGCTTCATTCTGAATTGGAGATCTTTCGCCCCCTCACTGAGATGCAGCGCGTCGCAAAAAATGAAGTGAGGCATCGAAAGATCGAATGGCTCCATCGCTATTTCGAAAGAATTTCTCCCAACCCCATAAAAAATGAGGCCTGGCTTCAAACCTATGCTCTGTTTAAATCCTTGAAAGATGAATATGGAGGCAAAAGTTGGCAAGATTGGCCGATCTCTTCTCAGACTCCCAATCCAAAAGATCTTGAGAAATATCGCCGCTCCATTGATTTTCATTGCTTCCTGCAATCTCTCTGCTTTTCACAATTAAAGAAAGTGCACGATTATGCAACCCAGCGGGGCATTTTCCTCAAAGGAGATATCCCCATCCTTCTCAGCCCCGATAGCGCCGATGTGTGGGCCCATCGCTCTCTCTTCCAACTCGATCTGGTAGCTGGCTCGCCGCCCGATTATTATACGCCTCTCGGGCAAAAATGGGGCTTTCCCCTCTTCAATTGGGAAGAGATGCGCCGCACTCACTTTAGTTGGTGGAAGCAACGCCTTCAAATGGCCGAACAGTTTTATCACCTCTATCGAATCGACCATGTCGTTGGTTTTTTCCGCATTTGGGCGATTCCCGCAGACAAAAAACCCACGGAAGGGCATTTCGTTCCCTCCGATCCCCATCTGTGGGAAGGACAAGGAAGAGAACTCCTCGAAATGATGATCAGCGCCTCATCCCTTCTCCCCATTGCGGAAGATCTGGGAACTATTCCGACAAGGGTCCGCTCGACGCTTCGCGAATATGGCATTTGCGGAACGCGGGTCATTCGCTGGGAACGCCATTGGGAAGGGGATCGCAGCTACATCCCCTTTCATCTCTACGATCCCTTCAGTCTCACAACAGTCTCCACTGCCGACACCGAGCCGCTTCTTCTTTGGTGGAAAAATCATCCCGACGAGGCCATCCCCCTCGCTCACCTTAAACAATGGTCTTATCAACCCACCCTCACCCACGAGCAGCAATTCGAACTCCTCCGCGATGCCCACCACACGCCCAGCTATTTCCATATCAATCTTCTCCAGGAATATCTTTCCCTCTTCCCCGAGCTCACCTGGCCGAATCTCGAAGATGAGCGAATCAACGTGCCCGGCACTCTTCTTCCGACAAACTGGACCTATCGCACTCGCCCCTACCTGGAAGAAATCCTTGCCCATCAAGGCCTTGCAGAGGCAATGAGAAAAATTCTGCATGCAGACTTAGGATCTGAGCCGTAATAAGAATATCAGCGCGGAGGCGCGGGGCGCGCGAAGGGAGATAGCCGCGGAGGACGAGAGGTGGGGATGCCCCACACCCCAAAAAATTTTCTGATTTCTATATCTTTTCTGGGAGTGTGAGGGCTTCCCTCACCTCAGCGTCCTCCGCGCTTATCTCAGTTCTTCACTCCGCGCTGATATTCGCATTACGGCTACGACCATGGGCCTGTATTGACTCACTAAGCTCGAGTCACTATGATCAGGCAAAAGGAGCCCTGACGTGCGCTACCTAATATTTCTATTCCTCCCTTTCTGGCTCGCAGCAACCTCCTCTCTGCCAGGGCTTTATTCTTCATTGGACCCCACGTCTGTGTCGCAGCACTTTGCCTTTTACGAGCTCTATCCCCGAACCCCAGAGGGGCGGCAGGCGCTGAAACATGCCTGGGAACTGCTCAGCGGAGGTCAGGGCAGCGGTGACCCAGAGATGCTCCTCCCCTCCATCGACCTTCAGCCATTGATCTCCTTTGTGAATCGATCGAGCCAAGAGAGCTCGCCCACATTGGAAGAAGAACAATTAGTCGTCATTGAGAAAATCTCCCGCCATTTAGCCAATCGGCAATTGAAAGGATTTGGAATTTGGGATCTCGATACCTTATTGAGTCTGCCCACAGATCAGATCGATTTAGCCAGAGGACTTCTTTTGGCGGAATTGGGCGAGGGCGTTGAGGGACGATTAAAAATTCGGAGCTATGAGGCGAATATCGACCTGATGGCGCTCCAAATCTCCGCCCGCTTGCAGCCCAATGCAACTCCGGCTGAAAAGATCCGGGCGATCAATGACTACATCTTCTCTGAAATGCGCTTCCGCTTTCCTCCCCATTCACTGTATGCGAAAGAGATCGATGTCTACACCTTTCTCCCTTCTGTCCTCGATAGCCGAAGAGGGGTTTGCTTAGGCGTATCGATTCTCTATCTCTGCTTAGCGCAAAGATTGGAACTGCAACTGCAGGCAATCACACCGCCGGGGCACATCTATGTCCGCTACGTCGCTCCAAATGGAGACGAAACGAATATTGAAACCACCGCGCGCGGCATCGATGTCCCTTCCGAAGTTTATTTGGGATTGGAAACGCGCAAATTGCAAGAGCGGACGATTCGGGAAGTGATTGGATTGGCCTTTATGAACCAGGCCGCTGTGAGCTGGCATAAAAATGACCCACAAACGGCTGTTGTTCTCTATGAAAAAGCGCGCCCCTTCTTAGGAGAGGATTATCTTCTCCACATGTTTTTAGGATTTAATTACCTCTTTGTCGGCAAAGAAGATCAAGGAAAAGAGCTCCTCTCCAAAGTGAGCGGCCACATTCCCGACCATGCCATTTCGGGAGACACCGTTTCTGAAGATTATTTAGCGGGCTTTGCAGATCCCGAATCGATCCTCGCCATTTTTTCCGAAGTGGATGAAACGCGCGCCTCGATCCTTGAAAAGCAGAAGAAACTTGAGGCTGTAGTGGTCAATTATCCTCAATTCCGACAGGGCGTTTTCCATCTCGCGGTCACCTGGCTCCAGCTCGGCCGGGAAAAAGAGGCGCTCCCTCTTCTGGAAAAATATATCCAAATGGCGCCTCAAGATCCCACCGTCAATTACTACCTAGCCGCGATCCATTTCCAGCGGCACAATTTCAATCAGGCATGGAAGTATTTCCGCGCCTCTGAGAACATCGTCCATGCTAAAGAGCATCATCCCAAAGCCCTCGATGAACTTCGCCATGCTTTGGTTCGCGCTTGCCCAGAACCCGTTTTATGATATAATGAGTGCATGTTTATTTATCTTTTAGCTGCTGCTTCTTTAACGGCTGGGGCTCTCGACTCAGAAATGAGTAGAGAGGAGAAGAAGAAGACTGGCGTCTATAAACTTACCCAGAAAGAACAAGCCGCGCTGCTGCAGTGGATCGATAATTACTATACGAAAAGGGAGGCCCCCCTGGAAGCCGCCCCCGAAATCCGCTCCCTTCTTCAAGAAAATCTTATGAATGGGACCTACATCCGCCTCAGCAATGGCTCCCTTTGGAATATCGACCCCCAAGATACCCCTATCTCCCAAAGCTGGATCACCCCTGTCGATATCATCGTTGCCAATACCGGAGAGGGCGACTACCCTTATAAGCTGACCAATAGTCTCACCGGCTCCTTCGTCCGGGCCAAAAAAGCCACCCGCCTCCCCTCAAAATAAGGCTATTCAAATATAAGGGTTGCTGCTATGATGGTCTCTCAATTTATCAATAGGAAATTTTATGCCTAGAACTTGTGCCTTCACTGGAAAAAGATCGAGCTTCGGCCGCAAATATACCCTTCGCGGGATCGCAAAGAAGAAAAAAGGGATTGGTCTAAAAATCACCGGTTGTACAAACCGCCGTTTCTTGCCCAATCTGAAAACCAAGCGCGTTTGGATCCCTGAAGAAAACCGCTTTGTCACATTGCGCCTCTCTACCTCCGCCATCCGAACGATGGACAAAAAAGGGGTGACAGCCGCTGTTCGCCAAATGAGAAAAGCAGGGACAAAAGTGTAATTGTTCTTCAAAAAACAACCAGTCAAGAAAATTGCCCCCAACCTTCCGCCGAAGAAACCCCCTCCTCGGAAGAGAAGACTTTGGTTTCCCGTCACCTTGCTGGTTGTTTCCTCCTTTTGCGCCTGGTTTATCTATGGCTCGCTCGCAGCCAATTTACCCAGGCCAGACGAGCCCATCCGCCTCTACTCCAATCAATGCCAGCAGGACCTTAGAGCGACCCTTCTCAAAGCCATCTATCAGGCCCATTCCTCCATTCATCTCGTCATGTTTGGCCTAAGCGACCGGGCCATCCTCTCTGCTCTCGCCAAAAAAATAGGGCAAGACATCCCCACAACCGTCTATTACGATGTCAAAGGCTCTCCCAAACTCGAACGAGTTCTCGAAGGAGGGCAAATCCACCCCGTCAAGGCCGCCGGGCTCATGCATCAGAAAATCCTTATCCTCGACGAGGAGACCGTCTTCATCGGCTCGGCCAACATGACCTCCGCCTCACTCCGGATGCATGACAATCTCGTCATTGGCCTCATGAATAAAAAAGTCGCCCACTTCCTTAAAGACCATGCCCCCCACACCCCTGGCCACCTCCGCACCCTCATTGGGGGGCAAAACCTGGAAATCTGGCTTCTCCCCGATCCGCGTGGCCACGCCCTCACCGACATCCGGAAAAAAATCCACTCCGCCAACCGCTCCATCAAGATTGCCCTCTTCACCTTTACCCATCCCCACCTCCTCGACGAGGTAATCCAAGCCCACAAGCGGGGCATTGAAGTCACCGTAGTAGTCGACATGCACTCCAGTCTAGGCGCCAGTGCCAAAACCGTTGAAAAATTAAAAAAATCGGGCATCCGCGTCCTCACGAGTCAAGGAGTGCAGCTCCTCCATCACAAATTCATCTATATCGACGAGCGGCTCCTCCTCACGGGTTCGGCCAACTGGACAAAATCGGCCTTCTACAAAAACAGCGACTGCATCGTCATCCTCCACAACCTAAATTCCGACCAAAAAGCCTTTATGAACCAGCTTTGGCGGCAGATAGAAACGGGAGGCAAAATATAAATCTGAAATCTGAATTATGAAATCTGAAAACGTCGGGGCTTCGCCCCCGCACCCCCGAGGGAAATCTGAAATCTGAATTATGAAATCTGAAAACGTCGGGGGCAAGCCCCCTGCACCCCCAAATAGTGTTTTTCCTCCGATTTTATAAAGAAACCTTAGGAGACATGGGGGCAGCGGGGGCTTCACCCGACTGGGGTGCGGGGGCGGAGCCCCGACGTTTTCAGATTTCATAATTCAGATTTCAGATTTTATTTCGGGTTTCATATATAATTAAATCCATGCCCATGGGACTTTTTTCTGTCGCCTTCTCCCTCTTCCTCCTAATGGATCCCATTGGGAATATTCCCTTCTATATCAGCTTTTTGAAGGGCTTAAACCCACAGAGACAGCGCTTCGTTATCTTTCGAGAGATGATCATCGCCCTCCTCATCATCATCGTCTTTAACTTCGTCGGCGATGCGCTGATGAAATTTTTGCATGTGGAAAACGACACGATTCAGATCGCGGGAGGGATTATCCTTTTCCTCATCTGCTTAAAAATGATCTTCCCTCCAACGCATGATCCCAATGAAAATCTTCCCCATGAAGCAGAACCTTTCATCGTCCCTCTCGCTGTTCCTTTGGTCGCAGGCCCCTCTGTTTTGGCTGCCGTAATGATCTACACCAAACAGGAGATGAATAACTGGCTCATGGTCGGCGCCATCCTCCTCGCCTGGGCTGCCTCTTTGATCATCCTCTTGGGTTCTTCTTTCTTGAAAAATGTCCTCGGCTGGAGGGGGATCCTCGCCCTCGAGCGCTTAATGGGACTTATCTTAACTTTGATCGCTGTCCAAATGTTTCTCAGCGGCGTCAGCAGCTTCGTCCAACGCCAACAATGATTCCGTTTAAATTGATTATTGCTTATGACGGCACCCATTATTTTGGGTGGCAAAAGACGGCTTCAGGACCCAGTGTGCAGGAATCGCTCGAGAGGGCGTTGTTTCAAATTACAGGTGAAAGGTTTGCGGTTGAGGCGGCGAGCCGCACGGATAGAGGCGTCCATGCGGAAGGGCAAGTTGTGTATCTTGGCTCAGCAAAAATGGAAGATCCCGCAAAACTGCAACGAGCGCTGAATGGTGTGCTTCCTTTCGATATCCGCGTGGTTGCAGCCTTTCTGACTTCAGATCAGTTCCATCCCACGCTGGATGCATCGGGCAAAGAATATCATTACCGCCTCTGTTTGGGGCCTGTCCAAGATCCGATCCACCGCCTCTATTCCTGGCATTTCCGCTACCCGCTGGAAAGAGAAAAAATGGAACAAGCAGCCAAAGATTTTATAGGAACTTTTGACTTCACCGCCTTTGCCAATGAGGAAGAAAAAAATAGTGTCTGCACGCTGGAGAAAATCACTCTTGCCGAGCTGCCGGGCCATCGATTGCAAATCTCGATTTGCGGCGATCGCTTTCTTTACAAAATGGCGCGGAACATTATAGGGACTTTAGTCTACATCGGACGTGGGAAAATGGCAGTGGATTGCATCCCCAGCCTCTTGGTTTCTCGCGACCGAAAAGCGGTTGGCGTCACTGCACCAGCCCACGGCCTTTATCTCCACAAAGTTTTTTACAAATAATCGGAGAGAATCAACATGATTTTAAAATCAGGATACCGGGTATCTATAGGATTAGGAAAATGAGGCACTAGGATTTCTAAAACTGGGCCGTTATTATTTACGTAAATCTCTTCTTTTAGCTTTTCTTGAGAAGAAAAAATATCGTCTCGAAGTTTCCTAATTCGTTTAAGATACGCATCTTCTGCACCATATAGAATTGTCGTCGGTCCAGAATCCATCTTATTTAATTTGAGCCATTTTAGAATTTTGGCTAAGAGATTGATGACTTTTCCCCCCGTTTTTAAAAAGACATCCATTTTTTTCAGGAGATCGTCTCCCAAATCTTCTGCCCCATCTAGATTCCTCCGCTGGCAGAGGCTGTGATATTGATCTATTTGCCCGAGGATGGTTTTCCTTTCGACTTCCCCTTCTGCGCACATCTTTCTGACTTCAGCCATCTCCCGAAAATTACGACATATTTTTTTATGGATCTTCATATCTTTTTCCATACAGGTCTTATCGCAATATCTCGTTACTTCACAATCCCCACACTTTCCCAGAGGATCGCTTTTCCCGCATGTATTGCAAGAGGTTTGGCTTTTAGTGCTTAAATTGGCTACTGACATGCCGTATAGGATAACATAATTTTTCGAATGTTTAAATGTGAAAAAATTATTTATAATAAAGAAATATTTTAATGAGAGATCTTCCCTTATAAATATGGTCCGGAATATCATAGAACCTTATGGAAAGAAATGACCCTTGTTGGTGCGGAAGCGGGCAAAAATGGAAGAAGTGCCATTACCCCCGGCTCCCCACTGCTGATTCTTTGGCCAAAACGTATTTAAAAGAATATAAAATCATCCTCAAGACTCCCGAACAGGTTGAGAAGATCAAAGTGGCCTGCCGCGTCACGGCCAAAATTCTCGACACCCTCTGCAAACATGCCAAAAAGGGGGTGACCACCCTAGAGCTCGACGAGCTCTCCCGAAAACTCCATAAAGAAGCCGGCGCCATCCCCGCCACTCTCGGCTACGGGCAGCCCCCCTATCCGAAGACCATTTGCACCTCGCTCAATGAAGTGATCTGCCATGGAATCCCCGATAAGCGCCCCCTTCAGGAAGGAGACATCCTCAATATCGACGCCTCCTGCATTGTCGATGGCTTTTTCGGCGACTGCAGCCGCATGGTGATCATCGGCGAAACCACCAAAGAGAAGAGAAAAGTCGTCGAAGTCTCCCACGAATGCCTAAAACGGGCGATCCAG
>DATIHQ010000009.1:0-6451 GCA_035480535.1 Chlamydiales bacterium | reverse complement strand
GCGGATCGCGGATCTGCAGTTAAAGCTGCGGCAAACTTTAGCTATCAAACCACCGTCGAGGCCTTACTTGCAAATGGTCCGATTCCAAGAGAAGACCGCGGCACTGCGGTTGCATACGCTGTGACCGACAACAACCTAAGTATTGTCGTTGCCTTGCTTAAAAATGGAGCGGAGATTTCGGAACACGATCGCGGTTATTCGGTTAGGGTTGCCGCAGCCCAAGGCTATCTAGACATCCTCTATGCCCTGCTGCCGGATGGGGCTGAGATCTCCGCAGAAGATCGCGCCTCCGCGATAAGAATCGCTGCAAATCAACACATTGTCGATTTCTTGCGCGGTCCCGCAGTATAAACAAATTCTAGATAGACAAGAAATTTTTTTCTGTGAAAAATGATCCCCTTTTTCAAAAGGAGATTGTGTATGGCTAATATGTCTGCGCCTGTTGGAGGCGCTTATGGTTTGATCACTTTACAAGAGAACCCCCATAACGCGGCGCCGCCTAAGATAAGTGGTTCTTTCTTGACCGATATTTCTCAGCTATTTATTCGATTCAATCACGCAAAGCAGCCCCTGGATCCGCAAAACTACTTCCTTAGCCTCCACATGCCCGGAGGAGGGATCAATCTTACCCTGAAGGATCTAGAAAAGTTTCAACCTGTATCTTATGTCTCGGTATTTCAGTGCACAGGTCACAGGCGGCCTGAATTCAACGCGATTGCTCAAACGGAGGGGATTCAATGGCCCAATGCAGTCGCGAATGTAAATGTGAATGGCTATCGCCTTTGGGATGTATTGAGGAGCCGAGGGATTCACGCTGAAGCGGGAAAATACCTGATCGCAGAGCAATTGGATGAAGAAGGGGGGACCCTCTTTTCCTCTTGTATCCCGTTACATCTAGTGCCAGAGGATACCCTGTTGGCTACGGCTCTTAATGATGAGCCTTTAGATCAAGATCACGGCGGCCCCGTGCGTCTTTTTGTACCGAATTGGAACGCCCACTTTTCAGTGAAAGATCTGAGACGGATCAAAATTGTATCTGGAGATTCCGTGCAAATAGATCCAAAACATGAGTCTTTAGGAGAATGGGCCGTTGCAATCGCTTTAAGTAAGAATCTTGTTCCCTATATTGGATATCAAGGCGACAAACCATTTTTCGATCCTGAATTGAGAGTCAATTCGCTGGCATTTGCGAATCCTGAAGGGGTTGCGGTAGCGCCAGATGCAAAAGAAGTGTCGGTGAAAGGATTTGCATGGAGTGGAAAAGGGGGTATTCAGTCTCTACAAGTCTCGGGGGATGGAGAGACTTGGGTAGAGGGAATAGTACATTTTAGTCCCAATCACAAATATGCCTGGACAAGATGGACAGCGACCCTTCCGATCACAGAGGCGACAGATAGAGTTTGGATTCGCGCCCGAGATTCTGCGGGCAATGTGCAACCCAAACAAGCCGACTGGAGCAAACGGGGGACGAGAAATAATAGCTGGACAGTGGTCCAGATAAAGAGGTGAAAAAATCCCACTCATGAGGCTATACTGATGGGTCTCATGAGAAAATGCGATGTTCTGGTGATTGGCTGCGGCATTGCCGGAGCCTGTCTGGCTTTAGAGTTGGCAAAACGAGATCTCGATGTCGTTGTGTTGGCGGCGGGCGATTCCAATTCGGCTTGGGCGCAGGGGGGGATTGTCTATAGCGGAGAAGGGGACTCGGAAACGCTGTTGGCTAAGGATATTTTGGAGGCGGGGGCCGGCCTTTGCAATCCTGAGGCGGTGAATCAGCTGGTGAAGCTGGGGCCTGAGCTGGTGCGCAAAATCTTGTTGGATGAGGCCGATGTCCCTTTTGATCGAAAGGAAGATGGGACGCTTTCATTGACGGAAGAGGGAGCTCATTCGACGCCGCGGATTTTGCATCACAAAGATCAAACGGGAAAGGCCATTATGCAGGCGCTTTTGGCGCAGATTGCAAAAAGGCCCAATATTGAGATTCGAAATGGCTCGCTCGCGGTCGATCTCATCACACTCTCTCACCATTCGAAAAAGATTACGGATATCTATTTGCCCTCCACTTGTGTAGGCGCCTATGCATTTCATGGGGGGCAGATCGAGTTGATCTTTGCCAAAGAAACCGTTTTGGCCACCGGCGGACTTGGAGAAGTGTTTCTCCACACGACCAATCCGATGGATGCGCGGGGCGATGGGATTGCGATGGCCTATCGCGCCGGGGCAAGGATCATGAATATGGAATTTGTCCAATTCCATCCCACAGCTCTTTATGTCTCTGGGGAGCGGCGCTTCCTTTTGTCCGAGGCGCTTCGAGGCGAAGGGGCGCGCCTTCTCAATGCGCAGATGAAGCCCTTCATGCACAAATATCATGAGCGGGGCGAATTGGCGCCGCGCGATGTCGTTTCGCGGGCGATTTTCTCTGAAATGGTGCAATCATCGGCCAATTATCTTTGGCTCGATATCACCTCGCGCGATAAAAAATGGCTTGAGGAGCGCTTTCCTGCGATCGTGGCTCATTGCAAAGAGAAAGGATTTGATTTGGCCGCTGAGCCTGTTCCCATTGTGCCTGCAGCCCATTATAGCTGCGGCGGCGTAGCGGTCGATCTGCGGGGCCGCTCCTCCATTCGAAGATTGCGGGCGATCGGGGAGGTTTCATGCACTGGATTGCATGGGGCGAACAGGTTAGCCTCCACTTCTTTATTGGAAGGGCTTGTCTGGGCGCACACCGTGGCGGAGGATCTCTTCCGCAGCTGGGGCGCGCGGATCGATTATTTCCCCCCAGTGGAAAAATGGCAGATGAGCCATGAAAAGGTCGATGGCGCCCTGATTCGGCAAGATTGGATGACCATCAAGCAAACCATGTGGAATTATGTGGGCCTAGTGCGGGATAAAGATCGCTTGCGGCGGGCGCTCAAAATGCTTCGGGAGCTGCAATGGGAAATCGACTCTTTTTATGAGAAGGCGGCGTTAACTTCTGATTTGATCGGCCTGCGGAATGGGGTCTTAACGGCCCTGCTCATCACCCAGGGGGCCTGGAAGAATAAACATTCCTTAGGATGTCATTATAGAGTTTCTTGAATTCAAATGGATCGTTAGCTATTCTTCTTCCCATTAACTATGGGGTGTTAGCTCAGTTGGTTAGAGCGCCTCGTTGACATCGAGGAGGTCGGCTGTTCGAGTCAGCTACATCCCATTGGAAGAGATATTTTGAATTTACAGATTTTGCGCCGCACAGCGGCAGAACTGACTGCCGCAGCGGTCTTTGAAATGTTTCCGGAAGTCGAGCTCTTAGGGGGCGGTGAAACCTCCACGGGGTTCGTCTATGATTTCCATTTTCCCCATTCTATTAACCCCGATACAATTTCTTTGATTGAAGAGAGAATGCGCCAGATCATCCGGGAAAAGAGGGCGATCCGGATTCTGGAAATGGTCCCCTATAGCGCGGGTGAGCTGCTCAAACAGGAAGGGCATTGGGCCAGGGCGGAAGAGCTGGAAGAAGCGGAAGGGTTAGTCGAAGTGTTTCAAATGGGTTCTTTTCATGACCTGTGCGTAGGCCCTTGCGCAGCTAACAGCGCTGAAGTAGCCGCTTTTAAGCTCCTGAGCGTGGAACGGATGGAAGAAGAGGGGATGAGAGTGGCGGGCGCGGCCCACTTTTCAAAAGAGGCATTAAAAGAATTTCTCAAAAAGCTCGATGACTATGCGGAATCCCACCACATGAAAGTAGGGGAGGGGATGGGGCTTTGGATGAAGGTGGACGGAAAAATCATTTGGTTAGAACCGGGCCTCAAGCTTCGGAACCGGTTGGTAGAGTTTTTAAAAGAACGCCTGTTTGAAGGGGCTGTAGAAGTTTCTGGCGGATGCCATGAAGCAGTGATGAAGCAGCTCAATCGGTCGAAGATCGGGGAAGTAAAAACTATTTTGAATGAGTGCGCCGACCCTGAATTGGGATTGTTTGAAGATTTTGCCGAAACGCAAATTCAAATCAGTTTTGATGGAGAAGATTCAACTTCTCTCTTGCAATCGATCGATCAAACGCTTAATATGTTGGGCTTTCCCCCTTCTCTCGATTTTCGGATCGAAGATGGGATTGGTAGAAGCTGGACAGTGGCTCAGGTTCGAGGAAGAGAAAAAGTATTTTTTGTAACCCTATCGGTTGAAAAAATTCTCGCTCTTCTGATAGAAACTAATGCCAAATCAGACTTCTTTGAAATTGGACGGTATACCTTTGAGAATCAATAGAGAAATTCGAGCAGATAGGCTGCGCGTTATTACGGAAGATGGCGAGCAACTCGGAATCTTAACATTGCGCGAAGCGCTGGCGAGAGCTGAAGAAAAAGGGTTGGATCTCGTAGAGATTGCCCCGACGGCCAAGCCTCCTGTCGCAAAGATCATCGACTACGGCAAACTGAGATACCACCAGGCGAAAAAGGAAAAAGAGAGCAAGAAAGCTCAAGTACAAATTAAGGTAAAGGAAATCAAACTCAAACCGAATATCGACACCCATGATTTCCAGACCAAGGTGAAACATGCTCGTGAGTTTTTGCTCAAGAGCAATAAAGTGCGTGTCTCGATTATGTTTCGAGGTCGCGAGATGCTCCATATAGATCTGGGCGAAAGAGTCGTTCGCCAATTCTGTGAGGAGCTTTCCGACATCGCGATTGTTGAGGCACCCCCAAAAATGATGGGCCGTACAATGTCAACTGTGTTAGCCCCTAGTGGGAAACGGCCGAAAACAGTAAATAGCGGAGAGAAAAGTGCCTAAGATGAAAACCCGTAAGGCGATGAAAGCCCGGTTTAAAGTCACTGGACGCGGTAAGCTCAAGAGAACCCGTCCCGGACGCCGACATATGTTAGCAAAAAAGAGCTCCAAGAGAAAACGTCACTTGGCGAAAGCTCGCCTCGTCGACAGTGGGCAAGTGAAAATGTATAAAATGATGATAGGAGCTTAAGACCCATGGTTAGAGTAACAAATGCTGTTGCAGCCCGAAGAAGAACAAAAAAGCTCCTCAAGCGCTGTAAAGGTTTCTATGGAGACCGCAAAAACCACCTAAAGCTAAGTAAAGACGCCCTGATGTCTGCGCTCGCTTTTAATTATAAGCACCGCAAATTGCGCAAGCGCGATTTCCGCAGTCTTTGGATCACCCGCATTGGTGTCGCCGCAAAGATCAATGGCATGTCTTATAGCCGTTTGATCAATGGGCTCCAGCGGATTGGATGTGCGCTCAACCGAAAGGTTCTCGCAGAGCTCGCCATTCGCGATCCAAACGCCTTCACCGCGGTCGTTACCTCAGCTAGACAAGGTTTAACTGCTTAAAGGTTAAAGTAGATGGCCTCTCTTCCTGAACAAATTGGAGAGCTACGCTCTCACTTCATTCGGGAACTTAAGGAGGCCTCTTCTTCAAAAGACCTTGAAACCCTCAAGGTCAAATACCTCGGCAAAAAGGGGGCGATCCAGGCTCTCATGGTGGAGCTTAAAAATTGCTCCCATGATGAGCGGCCCCATTTTGGCAAGCTGATCAACGATCTCAAAGAAGAGCTCGTCTCTCATTGCGAGCATAGCCTCGCCCGCCTCAAAAACCAAGAAACCAACCTTCGTCTCCAAGAAGAATGGCTCGACGCCACTCTTCCCGGCAGGCGCCAATTCCTTGGCCACATCCATCCCGTCAACCAAATGCTCCACGAAATCGTCGACATCCTCATCGGGATGGGCTTTTCCGTCCAGCTCGGCCCCGACGTCGAAACCGATTACTACAACTTCGAAGGGCTTAATTTTGCCCCCGACCATCCCGCCCGCGACATGCAAGACACCTTCTATCTCCACCCCTCGCCAGGCCACCCCCTCCTTCTCCGCACCCACACCACCAACGTCCAAACCCGCGCCATGGAAAAACTCTCACCCCCCCTTCGCATCATCGCTCCCGGCCGCGCTTTCCGCAATGAAGACATCTCCGCCCGCTCCCACGTCTTCTTCCACCAACTCGACGGATTCTACATCGACCATCTCGTGACCTTTTCCGATCTTCTCTCGATGATGGAAGAATTCATGAACAAACTCTTTGGCGAGAAAGTCAAAACCCGTTTCCGTCCCAGCTATTTTCCCTTCGTTGAGCCCGGCATGGAAGTTGACGTCCTCTGCACCTCCTGCAAAGGCGCCGGCTGCCGCCTCTGCAAGCACACTGGCTGGCTCGAAATCCTCGGTACAGGCATGATCCACCCCAATGTTCTAAAAAAAGCCAACATCGATCCAGAAATCTATTCAGGCTACGCCTGGGGCATGGGAATTGAGCGCCCCCTCCTCCTCCGCGCCTCCATTCCCGACATACGCCTCTTTACGCAAAACGATCTCCGTTTTCTCGAACAATTTCCTTGAGAATAACGACGTACGTGTCTTACCATTAGGCCTTATTTTTGGAAGAGTGGCAGAGTGGCCGATTGCACCTGTCTTGAAAAC
>DATIHQ010000008.1:0-3352 GCA_035480535.1 Chlamydiales bacterium | reverse complement strand
CCCTTATCCAGATCGGCGTAGACCAAAAATCCCTCTATCTTATCCAGATAAAAGTCCCTTTCATCGTCCGACTTAGCAAATGCGTCCATCAATCGGTGATAGCGAAGAAGCAGCGGATTTTTAGCCTGGGGGTATTTCATGTAGTTCCATAGAAATAGTTTGAAACTACTATAACAGGCCTTTGCCAAGAAAGGAAGAGGAAAAATCGGAAGAAAATCTGAAATCTGAATTATGAGATCTGAAAACGCCCCACCCCAAACAATGAAGCATTGTTCGGGGACCCCTGGGTCGGGCGGCTTCGCCCCCCGCTGCCCTAAACTCCTTCCCCTCAGCTTAAAAAATGGGCTTGCACCCTCTTTACAAAAAATTCTATCACCATTTTGACATTGACAATCGAGCTTGTGATCTCTATCTAGAGAATTATGCGATGCAAGATCCTTTTTTGGGTGATGCTCTTGAATGCAGGATTTTCTCAAACTCCCTCTGAAGCACTGCAGCGATTGGTGGAGGGAAATCAGCGCTATGCAAATGATGACGTGCTCCACGCAAACCACTCTTCAGATCGGAGAGAGGAGCTGCTCAATGAACAAAATCCGTTTGCCATCATCTTAGGTTGCTCCGATTCCCGCGTGGCTCCTGAGATCATTTTTGATCAGGGGTTGGGAGATCTGTTCATCGTAAGAGTTGCGGGAAATGTCGTGGGGCCGATTGAGCTCGATAGCATCGACTTCTCGGCAAAGTATCTGGGTTCATCTCTTGTGCTTGTCCTGGGCCATGAATCTTGCGGGGCTATAGCCGCCGTGATGAGTGGAACGACTGCCGATATCAAAGATGTCGCCAATCTCATCAAGCCTGCCATTAAAGGCACCGCCAATCTGGAAGATGCGATCAAGTCCAACATTCGCTCGACCGTGGCTTATCTGAAGAAAAGCCGCGTCCTCAAACAACTCATCGCCGACAAAAAAATCGACTGCGTAGGAGCCTACTATCACCTCGGCACCGGCACTGTTGAAATCTTAAATTAAACATTCACTTTAGGACTTATCGAACAGAAATCTTTGGCGAGAGTGAATTGTTTTCGCCGATACCAGGGCAGGTCTAATTCGTCCTCTTTTTTTATTACAGCCTCTGCAGCTGTAGTTTCGGCGCTGTTGAGCGAACAACCCATTCGGAATCCAACTTCCAACATCCGTAGGGCAATTTGCACCATGTCTTTAATGCAGTATGTGCCTTTCAAAGCATCGACACTGACTGTAAAAATGGTGTCCTCCTTTGCAAAAGATCTGGTGTCAAGAGTCCAATCGGGATTTTTTTGCCACTCTTCGATCAGGCCTCGCACGAATCGATTTGTTCGGTTTTCTACTGTTTGTCCGCCAATGAAAATCACCGTCCACTTTCTTTCTGACGGAGCTGCTGCTTGAATGTGAGTTATCATCTGATCCACATCTTTTTGATTGATAGATGCATCCATGTGAGCCAGCGCTGCGACTTTAAAATCTGAGGAGTGGATGATCATGGCCACGCACTTCGCAACCAACTCAGTCACAAGATCATGTGTCTCGCAATCGCGGCCCGTCATGGCCCATTCTCTTTGGCAAACAATAAAAGGTCGCTGATCAATTTGATTCATAGAATTCCATATTAATCAGGTAATTATAATTAATAACGTAGTTTTTGTAAATTGTGAAATATTTTTTATAATCAAGGGCACCGCCAATCTGGAAGATGCGATCAAGTCCAACATTCGCTCGACCGTGGCTCATCTAAAGAAAAGCCGCGTCCTCAAACAACTCATCGCCGACAAAAAAATCGACTGCGTAGGAGCCTACTATCACCTCGGCACCGGCACCGTTGAAATTCTAAACTAAAATCTTATCGAGAGGCATCAATCCAAGGTAAGGTATTGCGGAAGAAAGAATCCCAATAGATCGATCGAGAAGATTCCTCTTTTGGATAAGTTGCAAGAATGCAATATCCATAATTTCCTACCGTAAAAAATAACTGGTCGACAAAAAGATCTTTATATTCTGATACAAAACGGATTGTGGGGATATCCTTGTTTTTCCCAGTAGTGAGTTCCTCTCTCCGTTTCACTTCAGCTACATCTAGAAAGTCGCGCATCCCCATAAAATTATCATTGATCAGACACCACTTTGCAAACGTCTCCACATCAGTAGGTCCATCCAATGGATCAAAAATCAACGTAAATTGAAGATTAGAGTTTTCGATATTCTCATAGACATTCAACCAAACCACTGGATCGGAAGCCTGAGAACGGCCTTTAAATTGATAGTCTGCCACGGGAATTAAAACCCCGAGATCAGTTCCTCCTAGAATTTCATATGTATTCGTGCGAGACTCTGGCCGACCCTTGCCATTGGCGTGAACAACAAAAACATAGCTAATCAGTAAAAATAAATACCGCAGCATTATCTACCCCTTAAGCCTTTAACAGGGGGGCTAGTTTAGAACACGTCCACAAAAATTTTCCAATGAAAAGTTCTGAGCCCTCCTTCCCCACCTATAAAGCTCAAAAGATATCCGGCTTGTATCCCATTCAGAATTTCTCACAAACTTGATAGAGAAAACAATTGCCTTATGTAATAATATTGCCTTTCATCGGAGCGATTTCATGAGCAGAAGAGTTGCGGCCATTATTACTGCCATCACGGGAGATCGAATCATTGTTGGTGAAGAAGAACTCAATCATGCAATGGAGGAGCACTTTCCGATGCTTCCAATAGATATCCTTCTGGAGCTCATCGAAAGAATTCTAAAAGATCCTACTAAAATCTTCGAACAAGAAAAACTCAGCCAATATCACCTTTTTTATCGGCTTGACAATCGAAGATATTTAGTTGTAATTGTAAAGAAAACTCCAACAGGAAATTATTTCTCGTCCATGTATAGCACCGGAAGTTCTATCCGAAATAGTCACAGGGATTTAAGAGAAGTCAAGCCATGAAAAAAGGGAAAGTATTCTTTCATCCGATTGACGGCTCAGCATCCCTGACGATTTCATGGAGTTCAGGGCCTAAAGGCGAAGCTATAGAAGCCAAAAAGGGAGATGGCATCGGCTTTTTCTCTGATAAGGGGGATTTACTCTGTGTCATCTTTGACGAAGTCCAATCTGATCATGATCATCAGATCCTACAATTCAGTCGCGATCGCATCGAGATTACCGTAAAAAGTGGCCGAGTCGCATACACCCTTTCTAAACCTAAGCCCCCCACAAGACAAAAAAAGCGCATCAAACGAAAGCAGCCCGCTTAAAAATCCCAAGGGGTCTTGGGGGCAGCGGGGGCCTCACCCGACTGGGGGTGCGGGGGCGCAGCCCTCCCCGGGGTCCCCG
>DATIHQ010000007.1:0-5800 GCA_035480535.1 Chlamydiales bacterium | reverse complement strand
GGTACTCGTGCAAATTCATAGGGTAAACCTCTAAATCCCCTTATGTGATAGAATAGGCATTCCAAGCAACTCTTTCAAAAGAATGTTTACGTTTTTTAAAAAACTCGCCTCGGCCCTCTCCCAAAAAATCAGCTCTATTTTTTCCAATGGGTATGACGAAAAGGCCTTTGATCGCCTGGAACAACTCTTTTACGAGGCCGACCTCGGCGCCGCCGCATCTGCCGAGCTCGTCGACAAAATCCGCGCCCTCAGCCGGAAAAATCGCAATCTCACGACTGAGCAAATCCTCTCTTTTGTCAAAGAAGAGCTCCTCAAGCTCTTTCCTCCCGTAAAACCAGCTCAACGCGCCTCTCCCCACATCATTCTCATCGTCGGCGTCAATGGCAGCGGAAAAACCACCTCGATTGCAAAGCTCGCCTCCCACTATCGCACTTCGGGGAAAAAAGTGCTCATCGCCGCAGGAGACACCTTCCGCGCCGCAGCCGTTGAGCAGCTCGAAACTTGGGCTAATCGCTCTGGCGTAGAAATCGTTAAATCGCAACCCAATAGCGATCCCTCTGGCGTTGCCTTTGACGCCCTCGCGGCAGCGAAAGCGCGCAGCATTGACATCGTCCTCATCGACACTGCTGGCAGGCTCCAAACAAAAACCGATCTCATGCAAGAGCTCGCCAAGATGCGCCGCGTCTGCCAAAAACAAATTCCCGAAGCGCCCCACGAAACGCTTCTCGTCCTCGATGCAACCACCGGGCAAAATGCGCTCGACCAAGCGCAAACCTTTCACAAATTCACCCCCATCACGGGAATTATCCTCACCAAACTCGACGGTTCTGCAAAAGGGGGCATTGCCATTGCCATCCAAAAGCAGCTCAACATCCCCATCCAGTGGATAGGCACTGGCGAAGGCGCCCAAGACCTCGCCCCCTTCGATCCAAAATCGTATTTAGACGCGCTCCTCTCATAAAATTCTTTTCATGTTTAGGGACTTATGATATCTTCTTCGACTTGTTTGGTTCTGATATGCGCAGTCTTCATCCTTGGCCTATTTTTCCCATCAATCTGGAGCCTCCGGCGGCTCGTTCGCTGTGCATTCAATTCATTTTGCAAGAATTGATCACCGCATTTGAGCGGTTGGCCTCTTTGCAAATATCCACACCCGAGCAGTTAGTGGGAATCGACGTTCGGCAAGAACTCTCCGCCATCTCTCAGGAGCTTGAAAAATTTCTCCTCTTCTCCTTGGAAAATCCCTTTACCCAAAAAGGGGGCGTCCTCGACAAACTTTGCTTTTATTGCGACATCTTGTTACAAACATCGAATGTGAACGATCCAGAAATCTTCGTGTTATTAGAAGAGATGAAAAACTCTATTTTGCGCATTAAATCGAAGTTGATTGTTTGGAAGAAAATGACCTCGCTCCATCCCCTTGATCAAATTCTTGCCCAATTCCTAGAACTCTATTCTGATCTGCATTGCAAATTATCCCGTTTTTTCAATGTCCTCTCTCTCTTCATTCAAGAAGCTCGCTCGGATGAGAATGTACTCATCTTTCTGATTGAGAATCGAAAGACGCTCAATCAACATCTCGGCAATCGGGCGATTGAAGATCTTCTTCAGCGCTTTTTCCCTGCTGGCCATGCGCAGCTGCGCGCGGTCATCTGCGAAGGGTACACTCGCCGTGGGTTCAATTCCTTTTTTGCCCAAGCTGAGCCGATGATCGATGCACTCGAATGGGAGGCAGTACCATTACAGATAACCTTTTAGCTCTTATCTGCGATACGATCAGTCATATTAGGGAAGAGTCTCCTGTAATTTTTGCGTCTTCTGAGGATGCAGACTACTTTAGAAAATCTGAAATCAGAATTATGAAATCTGAAAACGTCGGGGCTCCGCCCCCGCACCCCAAGAAACAGTCGGGTGAAGCCCCCGCTGCCCCCATTAAACCTCATGCTCATGAGTCAAAACAGATTCCTTTCTCTCAGCAACCCGAAACTTCCGCCAAACACAAACAACCTGATGTGCTAACGCAACCCCCCTCTCTCAAACAACAGGTGAGCACATTGGGGGAAGCGGGGGCCTCACCCGACTTGGGGGCGCGGGGGGCGGAGCCCCCGACTGGGGGTGCGGGGGGCGGAGCCCCCGACGTTTTCAGATCTCATAATTCAGACTTCAGATTTTCCTCCGGGGGCGCGGGGGGCGCTGCCCCCGACAACTCGGGGCAGCGGGGGGCGAAGCCTCCCATCCCCGGGGTCCCCGAAAATGCATCATTTTTGGGGTGGGGCTGGTTCAATTCTCTTTTTTCTAAAATTGCTCCTGAACTCCCTGTCATCGCGGAAATTCCCAGCGACGCCAACGCAAAAAAAATTAGCACCCGGTGGAAGACGAAAAATCAATCTAGCCCCATTTCCCTCCTCTCTTTCCAAGAACCTGCGGCACAAAAAACATTGCTAGAAGAAGTGGCAAAAGCACTCGATGTCTATTTCGGTGGAGCGCGATTGGTTCAGGCGGAGGGAATTGAGAAAGAAAAACAATGGGAAGCTTTTTTGTCTACAGCAGGCTTGAAAATCGTGATCGTATGCGATTATACTCTGTGGCAATTGAATGGATTGATGGCGTTTTATAAGGAAAATCCGACGCAGGGAATTCGGACTTTGGGTGGGATTTCTTTATTTCTTCTGCCCGATTTGTCTTTGTATTTAAAAGATCCGCTGCTGAAGCGATCTTTGTGGAAAGCTCTATGTCAAAAGCTCTCTTCATAGAAGTCCTCCTCGATCAAAACTTAGCCAAACCTTTGGACTATGCTGTGCCTGAAGTATTGCGGGGGCAAGTCCAGGTGGGGATGCGCGTCGAAGTGCCTTTGAAAAATAGCCTGAAAAAAGGGACTGTCGCCGCCGTGAAAGAGGAGTCGAAGTTTCCGAGCGTAAAGCCGTTGGCCCGTTTGTTATTTGAACAGGGAGAAATTTCAGGGCCGCTGTGGAAGCTGGCCTTGTGGATGTCAAACTACTACTGCGCGCCGCTGCAAAGAGTCTTGCGCTGCCTCACCCCTCCCAATGTGAGAAACGAAACGAAAGAGAAGACGGAACTTTTTGTGACTTTGGGGAGGACGCATGCGGAGGCAATCCAGGCTTGCGCAGAGATGCGGGGCAAACATCCTTCTCAAGCGCAAGTATTGGAAAGATTGCTAAAGGGAGGAATCTTTCTCTCCGAGCTGATGGCGGAATTGAAGATTTCAAGGAGTCCGGTCGATTCATTGGTAAAGAAGAATTGGCTGAAGTTAGAAAAACGGACGGGAGTGAACGATCTTTTGTTGGAAGAGGATTTTTTTCCGACAAAGGCAAAGGTTCTCAATGGGGAACAAGAGGCGTGTCTCGAAGCAGTGAAAGAGTCGTTGGCAAAGGGCAAGTTTGCGGCTCACTTGATCTATGGGATAACTGGCAGCGGCAAAACGGAGATCTATTTGCAGGCGATTCAAGCCGCACTCGATCAAAAGAAAAGCGCCATTCTGCTGGTCCCTGAAATCTCCCTCACATCGCAGACCATCGAGCGTTTCCGCTCCCGTTTTTCACAGAAAATCGCGATTCTCCATCATCGCCGGAGTTTGGGAGAGAGAACGACGGCCTGGAAAGATCTGCGCAGTAAAGAGACGATGATTGTCATCGGCGCGCGATCGGCGATCTTTTGCCCTGCACAAAATTTGGGACTGATCATCATCGACGAGGAGCACGATAGCTCTTACAAGCAAACCGATGAAATCCCCTGCTATCAGGGGCGCGATGTGGCCGTGATGCGCGCTTCATTAGAGAACTGCGTTATTCTTTTGGGAAGCGCCACCCCTTCCATCGAATCGCGCTACAATGCCGAAATCGGCAAGTATACATTTCATACGTTAAGCACTCGGGCCACTTCTGCCTCCTTGCCCAAAGTGGAGATCGTCGATATGAAGCAGGCCTTTGAAAGAAGAGGGGGATTCTCCCACTTTTCCGATGAGCTTCTGGAAGGGATGAAAGAGCGAGTCAAAAAAGGAGAGCAAACGCTCCTCTTTTTAAATAAACGGGGCTATCACCGCATGCAGATTTGCAAAACTTGCCGCGAAATTGTGAAATGCCCCCATTGCGATCTCTCATTGACCTTTCATCGCGAGGCGCATCGCTTGGAGTGCCATCTCTGCAATTTTCAGCAGCCGGCGCCAAGAGTCTGTCCCCAATGTCAATCGCCAGAGTCGCTCGAATTTAAAGGCTTTGGAACGGAGCATGTGGAGCGCTCGCTGCACGCCATTTTCCCTGAGATCCGCACGCTGCGGATGGATCGGGACACGACGCAGAAAAAAAATAGCCATGAAGAGCTCTTTAAACAATTTCGCGCCCATAAAGCTGATGTTCTCATTGGAACGCAAATGATCGCCAAGGGTTTTCACTTTTCTTCCGTAACGCTCGTGGGCATTTTAAATCCCGACGCCACTCTCAGTATCCCTGATTTCCGCTCCCCCGAACAGATCTTCCAACTCCTGACGCAAGTGGCCGGAAGGTCGGGCCGCTCCGAACTCCCCGGCGAAGTAATCATCCAAACGTTCCTCCCCGACCATCCCACAATCCGTCTGGCCGCTGCCCAAGATTATCCCGCTTTTTACGCCTCTGAAATTGCAGAACGGCGCCAATTTGGCTATCCCCCCTTCTGCCACCTCGTCAAGCTCCTTTTCTCCTCCCCCAACCTGGAAGAGGCTCAAGCTGCCGCTCAGGGGATCTATAACCAGCTTTCCAAGGCCCTCCCCCCCAACACCCAGCTCCTCCCCGTCACCCCGGCAGGCCATCCCAAAATTAAGGATCGCTACCGGTTCCAGTTTATCATTAAGACCTTGAAGATAAACCACTTATATCCTATACTCTTCCAACTTAAAACCCCTTCGCCGAATATAGAACTTAAAATCGATGTAGATCCATTATCTACCTTCTTTTAAGACTTTAAATTAACTCGAAATTATCCTATAATACTCATAAACAATTTTATAATTAAGGACAATTATGACATCCCCAGTTGGATCAAAACGCCAAGTTCCCGATAATGCGGAAACGAGCGAACCTAAAAGACCAGAAACAGCCGTGCCAATCCCCTCTGCTCGAGCTGCAATTAGCTCATCTAGCAGCGCCATTTCTTCTTCAGCCATGGCTCTTTTGACCGCTCAACCTGCTCACTACCGCCCACTTCCCAACCCAGAGGGTTTCGGACCCACGTTACGTCGTCCGCGAGCTGTTGCGGCTGGACGCCCTGATGCTCCCGCTCTTCCCAGCCAATTTCTTCGTCGCCCAGTTCCTAATCAAGATGCATTACATCAACCCGTTGCTTTACGTAGGGAAAATCGGCAGGGTTTACCTGATTCGCCCTACACAGCGGCTCAAGCCTCAGCTTTATCTAGCTCCTCTTCTTCTTATGCTTCCGCCTCTTTTGTTAGAATCAATGCCGCTCTGAATTCTGTTCCTGCCCCTTCATCTCAAGCTTCTGCTGCAATCCCTGATCCGAGCCAGTTCAGCGAAGATCCAGCAATCAGCAATTTTGCCGCACCGGGCTATGTCCATCCAGAGCAAAGGGAGAGTTTGGTTTCTATAAGCTCCAGGTGTCCTGAACCGATGCAACTACCCCTTCCCTCCCATATCTATAATAAATATGCCGCTAGCGCGTTTGTGAATAATTATTATAGAATCAGAAACTCAATCAAACACAAAACCCCTTTTCATCTTCCAATTCCTCGAATGAATATTCGCATTGAGTCCGTCGGAGAAAAACTTGGAGAGGGGCGCAACTCCATCGCTTA
>DATIHQ010000006.1:0-53246 GCA_035480535.1 Chlamydiales bacterium | reverse complement strand
TCTTCTTTTTCCAATGCATCTTGAAAAACAGCATCGGGAGTATCGGTATAACTGGAACTCAGGCTTGCAATATAACGAGGCACCTCAACACCCGCGACAAGACCTCCAAAAATGCATGATAATAAAGAGTTAGCTCCCAAGCGATTGGCCCCGTGGTATTGGTATTCAGACTCGCCTACATTGAAACACCCTTTGAGATTCGTCATATGGCGAAAGCGGGTCCATCGGTCAGGATCATCAGCAGCGGGCCAATCGACCCAAGCTCCCCCCATCGTATAATGAACAGCAGGAGAAATTTTCATCGGCTTCTTGCGGGGGTCATCTCCCGTGAATTTTTTATAGATGTCTAAAACCGCTTCCAATTTGTGCTGTTTTGCTAGCGGCAGATGTGTAATATCGAGATAAACCTGGATTTTTCCATCGACTCCCAGTCCCAGCTCACATATCCGCAGGACTTCCCGTGAACCAATATCGCGAGGCACTAGATTTCCTAAGGCAGGATACATTTCCTCGAGAAAGTACCAGGGTTCTCCCGTTTTCCCGCAAGGTCTCATCGTCCCATCAGGAAAGAGGATCTTTTTTGAAGAATCTCCATAAACCCAAATCCGTCCCCCTTCTCCCCTAACAGATTCAGAAATCAGCCTCATTTTATCTGAACCTGGAATCGCCGTGGGGTGGATTTGAATGAATTCTCCATTTGCGTATTTCATCCCTTGCATGTAAAGCCGCCCATTTGCAGCTCCTGTGCAGAAGGTAGAGTTAGTAGATTTTTTATAGATAAGTCCGAGTCCCCCTGTGGCAATCACAACAGCATCCGCCTTCAAGACATGGAGTTTTAAATTGAAAAGATCATGCAGGACAATCCCTCGTGCGCGACCATCTTTGTCTAAGATCAACCGCAAGAATTCATGGTGTTCAAATTTTTCTACCATTCCTTTTATTTCATAGCGGCGAACCTGTTCATCCAGAGAATAGAGAAGCTGCTGGCCAGTGGAAGCCCCGCAAAAAGCTGTCCGATGATATAAAGTCCCTCCAAATCTGCGAAAATCGACATGTCCTTCAGGAGTCCGATTGAATGGACAGCCCATGCGATCCATCATTCGCAATATGCCAGGTCCTGCAAGACACATTTCAAGAATAGGAGGCTGGTTAGCTAAAAAATCGCCCCCTTTGATTGAATCATACGCATGGATGATCGGCGAATCATCTTCACCTTTTAGATTGATCGCGACATTCTTCCCCCCCTGCGCGCAAACTGAATGAGATCTTCGCACCGCAGTGACAGAAATCAACTTGATCAGACAATCTTTCTCGGCTAATTTCATCGCAGCCGAAAGACCTGCCAAGCCTCCTCCGACAACAATCACTTCTTTCTTTTTTTTCTCTGCCATAACGATTTAAGACCTAAGGTTGACCCAATAGCTGCCCCAAATCGCCGCCAGGCCTAAAAAGGACAAGAGGGCCATCCCAAACCAACCCACTGGGAGCATTGCCTTTTGCGATCGATAGGAAAGAATGGCTCCCCAAGTGATCAATGAAGTCCAAAACCCATTGAATGCATGAAAAGCGGCCGCCAAGACAAAAATCGTATAGAGAATCCCCATCACAGGGCTTTTAAACGTATCGCGCACCGTCAAAAGGATCGCTTTCCCAGGAAGCGGCGCCACCGCCACCACTTGATTTTCTCTCAGATGAAAGGAATCAAGCGTTTTAAGCCACTTCATCCTCTCTTTGCTTTTCTGCTTTTCTTCTGCCGCTGACCCTTCTTTTTGAGCTACGTCTTCTGCCTTAAGCGCGGCGATTTGTTCGCGGGTATAAAGAGTTACCCCAAGCCGCGGAGCCAAAGTAGAAAGGCCGTCATCCATCGTAATGCGAGAGAAATATTGCTCTTCGTAATTCAATTTTGCTTTCTTTGGCATATCTAAAAAGCGCATCTGCACCACGTGCCCAATGATTCCGAATAGCAAGATCCACGAGGTGAGCCGCTGCCAAGTAAACGCCCGATTGCGCGCATATTTCATCGAAGGAGAAGAGCCATCTGTTCGGGAAGAATTCAACCGTGCGTCCAGCGCCCGCTTCACGCCCCAAACTCCGTGAATTGCCAAAGGCACTGCGATAAAAACAATTTCAATCACCTGCAAATAGGGAAGCGATTCAAGGGAATCGACCATCTTCACGAATCCGCTTCCATCATCTCCAATCCAAAGAGCCGCCTGCGAATTGACTAACAAATGCTCAATTAAATAGAGGACGAGCCAAAGCCCCATTAAAGAATGAACTCGCCGCCAAATGAATGTGCTTGAAATCGTCTCTACACGCGCAGCCATAAGACTTGTTATAGAACTTTTAACTGCAAAAGAACAAGTCAAAAACTAAAAAATGTGATCTTCTCAAAGAGTAGTTAAGACTTGACCATTCTTATTTTCTTTCCATCCGGCATCGGGGAGATAGAGCTCAACAGTTATCGCTTGATTAAGCTGCACCATCCTCGCTGCTAATGCAGGAATCATCGTTTTTGATTCTAGGTTGATTTTCGCAATTTCAAATTGCTGCGGGCATGCATGAAATTTTTTTATATCCGCAACCAATGTTTCAATTGCCTTTACACTAGGGTTGTGAATTTTCTCTACTGGAAAATCTGGGGAAATTTTTGTTTTCAGACAAATTTCTTGAGATAGATTGTTGCGAACATGGGTGAGAAGGGTTTCAATCCACGGTTTTTTGTCATTGAGCGAGCAGAGAGGAAAGTGAAGTACATCCCAGTTGGAAATTTTTAGTTTATACAAAAGATTTTCTTTTTCTACTGGAGTCGCCCCATAAAGACTCCTCAAAACGATTCTCTGGATCTTTTCTTTTTCCATTGTTGACACAGCGATTTGCGGCTTCTTTTGAGGCGCTGCTATTGGCCTAGGAGGCCAGGGATCATAGCGGCGAGCTTGTAGAGAGTAGGGCGTAGCGGCTCGGGTAGTAAGAGACAGAGAAGATCTAGGAAGAGATCGGCATACGGCAGCAAGCATGGAAGAAACTCCTTTCTAAAAAAGGGGGTTAGAATAAGCAGGTGCGCAATTCCTGGCAAGAGGGTGGAAATCTCTGTCCATAAATGACACCTCAGTTTTATCCTCTATCGATGAATAAGGATCTATGTCGGCAATAGGCAATATTCGAACTCCTTCCCCCTTTGAAACTTCAAGTTCTAGCAGCTCTTCTTCAAATGAGACCGACCCAATGGTTACTGAGGCAGCCCTCCGTTCTCTTATAGGAGTTGTAAATCAAGCAGTAGCGAGCTCGATACCCGGGCAGAAAAGAATGTATGCCCAGGAGGGCCTTGATAGGATCAACTCTCGTTGGTTCGCCCGCCTGCCAAACCCTATTCAAAGGCAGTACGCCGCCCCTTTGCGATGCAGATTATTTACAAACCTTGCCATCGCAGCACTCCAAGAAGCTTGCCCCAATTGGCCCGAAGGAAAGACCGATCCAGCAAAACTTCAAGAGGTCGCGAGTTTTCTGACTCAGAGCGCAAAGGCGCAAGTTGATCCACACGTTAGTCAAGCAGAATCGAAGCTTCTCGATCTTGATTTGAGCATGGCTTCTGCACTGTATTTCATTGTGAGGGATTCTCCTGCGACTGAAACGAATATGTGCGATCTATGTATGGCTCAGGAAATACTCCAGAACAGGCTTTCCTCTTTTCGCAACAATTCCGAATTCGCGACCCCTTTCAAGGTGGTCTCTGAAATGATCGCTCGAAAAAAACATCCTGGGTTTTGTTTTGACTCTTCCCAGCAGACCCATGCAAATCTCCAAATGATTGAAGAGATCATTCACGGGTTATCAGATCTTCAAGTGAGTCCGGTTTTATTAGATCCGGAAAAATTAAGAGTTTTGATGGGGATGATCCGGATGGAAGACATTTTAAGACAATCTCCTCGAATTTGGAGCTCCAATTCCCTCATAATCACCCTTCTTGTTGATTTGGATCTCGATGAACCTCTAACAGGCTGGCCTTTGACATCAAATCAAGTAGAAGAGAATAAGAAGATGTGTTCTGAGATGTTCTCAACTATTTCAAACTGGAAAACCTCTCCCGCTTTCTCAGAACCGCTTTTCTTGAGTGGGATGGTAACTCGTGTATCTTTAGAGCGGGAAGCCATGCGCGGCCGTGTTTATGTCAGGGTCGATTAAAAAGATGGGAGGCATTTTCAAAGGTGGCTTGGGCTACTTCTTCGACGCCGATCCCGCGAGCAGCGGCAATGCAAGCTGCAATTTCTGGAAGAAAAGCAGGCTCATTCTGTTTTCCCCGCTTGCTTTGGGGCGCTAGATAGGGCGTATCTGTCTCAATCAATAGCTGCGAAAGAGGCACGATCTTGGCCACTTCTCTTAAACCTTCGCTCTTTTTAAACGTTACAATCCCGCTCAGCGATAGATACCACCCCCGTTGAATGACTTCCTTAGCCTCTTCCATCGTTCCCGTAAAACAATGAAGAATGGCTGGGGCCTTTTTTTGATATTCCTTATCTGTAATTGCAAAGAGATCTTCAAATGCATCGCGGCAATGAAAAATCACGGGAAGCGCGCATTCTAAAGCTAAGTGGAGATAGCGCTTTAAGAACTTTTTTTGCGTTTCCTTATTGGAATGTTCGTAATGGTAATCCAATCCTGTTTCTCCCACTGCGACGAGTTGTTTTGTGCGGGCGGCGTGAGCGAAAAGGGGAAAAGCGCTCTCACCCTCTTTCTCCACATCATGCGGAGTTGTGGCTCCTGCGTTTTGCACCCCATCGCTTCGCAATTGGAGTCCCAGTTTTAAATTATCTGGATCGGTACAAATGTTGAGAACCTTGCGGACATGGGCGATTTTGGCTCGAGTCAGAATGGCCTCGATTTGTGAATACACTTCAGGAGAACTTAAGTGGGCATGAGAATCATAGTAATGCGTCATGTTCAAGCCCCATTTTAAAAATCATTCGATGATCCACTCTTTTCACATGAGAAAAATTCTTCACGCCAATCGCCTTTGTTGGAACTTCGACGGAAAATGGATCGAAATAGACATCCTCAACCGGCTTAAAACACAGCTCTGTCCCAAACAAATTCTTTCCCTTTTTCTTTAAAAAAGCTTCCTCAATCAATTTGGGCCAATCTCGGTCTCGACTATGCCCCCAACTGGCCGCTTTACGCAAACATTCTTCCTTGGAGCGAACCCAGCTATAATGATGAATCAAAGGCCTGGAATCTTCTCCCCGCATTCCCTGCATTTTGGGCTCAGGGGCATATCTATAAAGAGCATATCGCTCATCTGGATGAAAGAAATTCGAAAGGGCCGATTTTTGAACCAATAGGGTCAGATCCTGCACCTTATCGGCCCGAAAATCAGGCCGCAAAACATAGTAATAACAGGAAAGACGAACCGCATTGCAATGTAAAGCGCGCTTTACATTGGCCGTAAATCGCTCTCCTTCAACGATTTCATCGCAGTCGAGAAATAAAACCCAGTCGATTTCTGCCTTGAGATGGAGATAGCCGACGTAGCGGGAGGTCGCATGCCAATAAGCCATCCAATGCTCGTCATCGGGAGTCACATTCAAATAGGGGTTGTAAAGCTGGGTAGGCGAATAGGCAAATTCAATGAAGTCGCAATCGGGATGGTTTGCATAGGTGTGTTCCAAAAGCATCCGATTCTCTGGCGCTCCATTAAAAAAATGATCGCAAACGGGGATAATGATTTGATCAGAAAACTTTTTGGCTTCCAGAATGCAGCGATCGATGAAACGATAATCATTGGTGCAATAGCAGATGATCGTGGCGAGCTTCATAGAAGTTCGATTCCTTTCCGAAACAGATCGCGATGATTGATCTTAAGCACATTGGAAAAGGTTGTTTTCCCAACAGGTGAATGGGGGATTTTCACATCTAAGACATGAAAGAGAGGCTTTGTCTCCTCAAATTCAAGGTTGAGGTTGAATATTTGCTCTCCCCTGAATGTCTTTTCAATGATATCGGGCCAATTTTCCTCATTCTTATGTCCCCACGTCCGCGCCTTTTGCAAACATTCCTCGCGCGTGCGCACCCAACTATAGTGATGGATGAGAGGCAGCCCATCCAGGCCGACGACTTTTTCCCTCTTGGGACCGGGATGGACGAGATAAGCCCCTATTCTCTCCAGATCATTCAATAGGGTAAGGGGAGCTAACGTATCCCTTTTCACGAGAAGGGGAAGGTTAACCACCTTTTTTGCCCGAAAATTGGGTCGTAGGGCATAGAAATAGGCGGCTAGGCGCTGTGCATCGTAGTGCAAATATTCCTCTGTATCCAGCCAAGCGGCCATCTCTTCTCCTTCCGCAATTTCATCGCTATCGAGAAAAAGAAGATATTCTCCCTCAGTGTAGTGAAGCCCTACATAGCGAGTCGTGGCTGCCCAGAAGATTGCCCAATTTTTATCCTTTGGATCGAGGGGATGATAATCGCTATAAAGCCGATCGGGCAGATAGGCAAATTCGATAAAGAGACAATCGGGATGCCTCGAATAGGTATGCTCTAAAAGCATCCGATTTTCTGGCATTCCATCGAAAAAATGGTCGCAAACGGGAATGACAATTTGGTCAGAAAATTTTCTGGCTTCTTCAATGCACCGATCGATGAATCGAAAATCGTTCGTGCAATAACTAATGACCGTTTGCATTCTTGAATTATTCTCGATGAAGTGTTAAAATGCAATTATACCGGGAGTGATTCAAAAATCGGGAGATGCCAAGGAGGCGCCCTGATTTTGAGTCAGGCGAAGCCGGCGCCGAAGCAGCTCAACCTGAAAGGTTGGGCGATGCAGGCGGACCTCAAAAGCAGTGGCTGCCCGACGCCGGCAGAACCGATTTTTGAATCACGAGTGGTATATGCTTGCATCGGGAAATCCATTCATCACTGCCTATGTGCAATCGGATTGGCTTGGGAAAGGGATCTTCTGGGGTCTTTTTATCCTTTCAGCCCTTTGCTGGACCATCCTCGTGCATAAAGTATGGCTGTTTGCCAAAATAAGGCAACTCTCCACCGAATTTCATGCTCTTTTCTCAGATAAAGATCCGCTCGGCCTACAATTTTCTGGCGTTCCTAAGGGACGCCTTTTAGAAGTGCCCCATCCCTTCTTTGAAATCTACAAGGCGTTAAAACAAAAAACATTGCAGATCATCAATCGAAATCACTTCTTCGCCCCCGCAGCAGAAGGTCCGATTTTTTTATCTGAAGCCGATTTGAGTCTGATTGAATCGCAAGTGTTCACAACGGTTGCCAAACAATCAAAGACGCTCGACAAAAATCTCTTTGTCTTATCGACCATTGCCGCTTTGGGTCCTTTTTTGGGCTTACTTGGAACTGTTTGGGGCATTCTTCTCACTTTTTCTCAATTGAATATGCGGGGATTTTCTTCCAGTAACGGAGCGATGTTAGCGGCCCTTTCGATGGCCTTAGCGACCACTGTGATTGGCCTTGTAGTAGCAATTCCTGCGCTAGTCGGGTATAACTATTTAAAAAACGCCGGACGCGAATATCGGCACGATATGGAAGATTTTTCCCATCTTCTTTTAAGTGCTGTTGAGCTCCAATACCGCAAGCCCGAACATGCGCAAAAAATTCCGATCTCTACCTGAAGATGGCTCGCTAGACGAGCCCCTCATCAATTTAACCCCGCTCATCGATGTGGTCTTTGTCGTTTTGATTACTTTTATGCTCATCGCGCCTGTTTTAGATATCGATTCGGTCGATCTCGCCACAAGCGGCAGCCAAAAAAACACAGCCCCTTTTGAAAATGGACCTCTTACAATCGCAGTCCACGCAGATAATACGATCTGGTTTCAAGGCAAAGCCATTTCCCTTTCCCAATTGGAGAATCGAATGAGAGAAGAGAAAAAGAAATACCCGAAAGCGATTCCCCAAGTGATCCACGACAGCCGGGCTCAGTTTGGAACGTACCAATCATTAAAGAATATCCTCGAATTGGCTGGGTTTGAGCAGATGGATGTAATCCTAAAGCCGAATTGATGAAGCTCTTAAAAAAATTTCTCACCCTTTCCCGCGCCAAGCAAATTGGAATCGTCGTCATTCTCACTCACTGTCTTATCGTATTGAGCTTAACGATCCACCATTTCGCTATCTTTCGATCTCCTCCTAAAAGACCCATCGTTGTCCGCTCCCGTCCGCCCTCTCCCCAAGCAATCCCTCAAAAAGTTCAAAAAAGCACCTCCTCTGCTAAACCTTCACCCAAAAAAACCTCTCCCCCAGCACCAAAAATCGCTTCCAAGCCTAAAAAAAGCGCACCTCCTCCTAAACCTGTTCCGAAAGCAGACTCCTCCCAACTTTTAGAAGAAATCAGCAGCAGCTTTGAAGCCCTTGCCGCCAAAAGTGAACCAAAGCCCCTTCTTTCCCTCCCTTCTCATGTAATTCCAAAGGCAGAGATCGAAAAAGAGACTCCCATCGACATCAACTATGGGGAAGCGCTCATCGGTTATTTACAGAGCGTTCTCGACTTGCCAGAATTTGGGGAAGTGAAAGCGTTAATTGAGATCGATCGCTTCGGCCACATTCTGCGCTGCGATATTTTACAGACAAAAAGCCGTCAAAATGGAGACTTTCTCAAACAGCGGCTGCCCGAGCTAAGCTTCCCCACTTTTAATGAGTTCGGCATCGCCAGCTCCACCCTTGAATTTACCATCACCTTTCGAAACGCGGAAACTCGTTAAAATCTCTTGCTTTTAACCCCTAAAAAAGAAGATTCTTTTCCCCTCAACTTACATGGAGATCTTTATGAGTGCTATTGGTCCTAAATTCTGGGAGACTTGTTATTGTAGTGTAATGGAGGAACCCGAATCTCCCCGTTACACTAGACCTTACCAACCCCCAATGTCAGACTCTATTCCCAGTAAAACGGATCAACAGATGGTCGATGAAGCTGTTGCCATGCTCAAAACGAACAGATATTTCACCGTTTCTTTTACGACATTATCTGAGCAAACTCTGCAGGCCGAAGCACAAGTAGAGACAGTGTTTCTTGAAACCTCTTTCGTCACCAAAGATTTTCTAGACAACAATGCGTTCATCGAAAGAACAGCTGTCGAAAATTCACATGCAACCGCCCATCAGATTTATATGAACAGTGAGGGACTTTATTTCAATAATCCAAGACCATTGAGCTATTCAGTAGAGGCATTACAAAACCACTACAACGATCCAGATAGTCGTCTAAGAATCTATGTCATCCGGCATGTAGGAGAGCATTTTAAGCCGCGGGAAGGGTGAATTGTTAAAAAAGCGGTTGCAGAGCTAAGCTTCTCATGTTTTAATGTTAGAAATGTTGAAATTTATTCATCTTTTCCTTCTTCCTTTTTTCCTCTTCGGCAACGAGCTTGAAGTTCAGCTGCCGACGCGGGCAAATTTAACTCCCATTTACCTCAGCCGCATCCATACCGATCCTTCCCAGTATGATTGGCGCTATTTTGATGAACTTCGCAACATCTTGGCCTTTGACTTCAATACAAGTGGCTATTTTTTCGTCGCAGAAAAGCGGGATGGTTTAGAAGAATCACTCCACTTCCCCGAAGTGCGCGCTGATTTTAACCTCGCGCTTTGGAAAAAGGAGAAAATCCCCTACGTTCTCGCCATCGAGGTTTCTCAAAATCGATTCTATCTCACCGCATTCAATGTGGAAAAAGGAACTTCCAAAAAATATCCCGATTTTCCACTTAGCGGACAGGTGGATGAAGATCGCAAATCGATCCATCGCTTGACTGATCTTCTGCAAAAAGATTTCATCGGAATGGAGGGAATCGCCTCTCTTCGGATTATTCATACGCAGCGCGTCAGAAAACCCGATTCAAAAGTCCTCGATTGGATTTCTGAAGTGTGGATTTGCGATGCGGATGGGGGCAATGTTCAGCAAATCACCTCTGAAAAGAGCTATTGTTTATCTCCCGCTTTCCTTCCCAGATCGCTTTCTTTTGAAGATCCTGCCTTTTATTACGTTTCCTATAAAACAGGTCAGCCTAAAATCTATCGCGCCTCTTTTTCTCATCCGGAAGGGGAGCCCATGGTCTCTCTTCGAGGCAACCAGGCACTTCCCGCATTGACTCAAAAGGGAAATCAAATGGCGTTCATTACCGACGTAGCGGGGCGGCCCGATCTCTTCATCCAAAATTTCGATCCGGGCGGCCGAATGCTCGGCAAAGCGCGGCAACTTTTTTCTTCTCCTCGCGCCAGCCAAGCCTCTCCCACGTATAGCCCCGATGGGAAAAAAATCGCCTTTGTCTCCGACAAAGAAGGCCCTCCCCGCATCTATCTTCTCGAAGTGACGGGGCCCAAAGAAACCAAACGAGCCATTCCACGCCTTTTAACGAAAAAGAATCGGGAAAATACCTCTCCTGTCTGGTCGCCAGATGGAATGAAACTGGCATTCAGCGCTAAAGTAGACGGGATTCGCCAAATTTGGATTTATGATTTTGCGACCGAAGAAGAAACACAACTGACGACGGGGCCTGAAAATAAAGAGAATCCTTCCTGGGCTCCCAACAGCCTTCATCTCGTTTACAACACGGAAAGCGAAGATACTTGCGAGCTCTATTTGATTAATCTAAACAACCCCGTTCCGATGCAAATCTCCAACGGACTGGGACAAAAGAGGTTTGCCACTTGGGAGTCTTACCCCAAAGAACGAAGCGTTCTTCGGGGGCCCCAGGAAGAAAGCGTTAGAAATCCTCGCTAAGAAATCCGCAGTGCGATAAATTAAGTTCAAGGTTAGAGGGATCATTATGAGACGATATTTAGCTGCTGCCATTCTTCTTCTTGCTGGAGGATGCGCCACCAACAGCAGTCAATCTTGGGAAGATATCAAAACAGCCGGTCGCTACATGCAGAAAGGGGTCGATTCCCTTTGCGGTAAAGACTACGAATCGCGCATGCTCACCTCTGATGAAGAATTCATCGGTCCTTATGATAGCGATTTCATCCCGCTGAGAGATTCCGACCTCAGAGGACAATTCGCCGCTACAGACAGCGCCATGCCGCAGCCGAGAGGCATTCCAGGACAGAAAGGCATCCCCGCTTTAGGAGAGTATTATGCACCGCCCGACTCTCTTCGCTCTCTTTTCCAAGCCATCCATTTTGAAACGGATGATTACATTCCACGCGAAAAAGCGGAAATTTCAGCTCTGATTCAGCTCGCTGGCTATTTGAAAAAGAACCCCTCTATTTATCTCGTTGTCGAAGGGCACACCGATGAAAGAGCCTCCGCAAGCTACAACGTGTCTCTTGGGATGCGCCGCGCGAATTACGTTCGTTCATTTTTAGTGAAAAATGGAGTCGATTTAAATCGAATCTATACCGTTTCGAGAGGCAAAGAACACCCTCTTGCTTTAGGACACTCCTCCGACGATTGGAAATTGAATCGCCGTTCTGAATTCAAAATGTATCAAAAATAGACCATGAAACGAATCTTCTTTGGAGCGCCTTTTCTGGCTCTGGCCTTGAATTCCTGTTCGCCGCTCCGTTCCTCCCCTTTGGATGAAAGACATCAATGGGAATTGACGATTCATGAAGTCCAAACCAATCTGGATGACTTAAGACACGACATCAATTGCTTTAAGACTGAGATTCAAATCTTGGATGGGCGGATTAAATACTATGAAAATGCACTCGCCTCTTTCAAACAGCAAGACCTGGAAAAACACCAGGTAAAGATCGATCAGCTCCTTCAGCAAATGCACGCGCTGGAGAAAAAATGGTCCTTCCTCGAAAAATCGCAGCAAGGAGAAACCCAAGAACTCCAGCAGCTCTTATCCCATGCAAACGAAACCACAGCGGCTCTTTCCCAATTTAAAGATCGAATCCAAGAATTGGAGCAAGAGATCCTCACCCAAAATCGCCGCTTCGATGACGTCGCCAAACTCAAGGGCAATATTGAAACGCTTGCTAAAGGGCTGCGCGGCACGGAAGAGGGATTTAAGATTTACAAAGTCCGCCCCGGCGATTCTTTAGAAAAAATCGCCCGCGCTCATAAAACAGCAGTGGAGCGGATCAAAAAACTCAATCAACTCGATCAAGATTTAATCGTCGTTGGCCAAGAACTTAAAATCCCCAGTGACTGAACTTCCCATAGGTCTCTTTGATTCTGGCTTTGGCGGATTAACCGTGATGCGGGAAGTCGTTCGGATTCTTCCCCATGAAAATCTGATTTATCTCGGCGATACCGCCCATCTTCCCTATGGAACTAAATCGCCTGAAGCCGTTTTGGGATTTGCCCTGGAAAATAGCGATTTTCTCCTTAAAAAAAACATCAAGCTCTTGATCGTCGCCTGTCATACGGCCTGCTCTCACGCCTTGGCCGCATTGCAAAAGAAATTGCCCATCCCTGTCATCGGAGTGATTGAGCCGGGGTTTGAGCTGTTGATGCAAACCACCCGCACAATGCGAGTGGCCATTTTAGGGACGACGAGCACCATTGAGTCGGGCATTTATCAATCGCTCTTTCAAAAACATATGCCCCAAGCAGAAATTCATCCCATTGCATGCCCCCTCTTCGTCCCTCTCATTGAAGAGGGATTTGTCAATCACATCTCCTCTGAATGGATTGCCCGAACTTACTTAAGTCCTCTAACCCAAAAAGGGATCGACGCTGCCCTCCTCGCCTGCACTCATTACCCGCTCATCCGCCCCATTTTGCAGAAAGTTTTAGGCCCCACCGTTCAGCTCATCGAGCCAGCCGAACAGTGCGCTTGGCAAGCCTTCCATGCTCTGGACAAAGCCCATCTCCTCAACCCTCAGAGAGCCAAGCCCCGCTATGAATTTTTTGCTACAGATGATCCAGAAAAATTTCGCCGATTAGGAAGGGCGTTCTTTGGTTCGGAAATAGAGATTGTAAAAAAATAAGAAATTGTGAAATTATTTTAAAACGACGATCTCGTTCACAAGGAGTAATGGAATATGAGTCAAAAAAAACGAATACTATTAATCGAAGATGAAGAAGACATTGCTGCGCTGATTAAACTCCAGGCTGAACTTTCTGGCTATAAACTCCATGTAGAGGTGGATGGGATCAATGGATTCCGCGCCATTGAGCGGGAAAAACCCGATCTCGTGATTCTGGACATCATGCTTCCCGGTGAAAATGGACTTGACGTATGTCGAAGAATGAAAAGCAATCCCGATCTCAAGAACATCCCTGTCATTATCCTTTCTGCAAAAGGAGAAGAATTAGATGTCGTTCTTGGGCTCGAATTAGGCGCCGATGACTACGTTCCCAAGCCCTTTTCGCCCAAAGTTCTCTTTTCTCGGATTAAAGCTGTCCTCCGCCGCGGGAAAGAGCCTGAAAAAATAACGAAAACGGTGAAATTTAATGAATTTAATCTCGATATCGACCGCTATCTCCTGCGTAAGGGAGAGAAAATCATTCCTCTCACTCTCTCTGAGTTTGGGATTTTGCGCCGCCTCGTTGGAAATCGAGGTAAGGTATTAACGCGGAACCAACTCTTAGATGACATCAACAATGACGATGCCTTCATCGTCGATCGCAATATCGACGTGCACATCGCCTCTTTAAGAAAGAAACTAGGACCTACCTTCGACTGGATTGAAACAGTCCGCGGCGTGGGCTATCGATTCCGGGAAGAATCCTCCGCAGCGGAGAAGTAACCGGGGCCGAGTTCCAATCGCGGCCATAGACTTTTATTGCCTCTCCGTCTAATTAGACAACTAGAGGGATGCTCTGGGGAGTTTATGGCCTATTTTCGAATCATGTTGCTGATTTTCATCAGTTTATTCTCAATTAGTTGCGCGACCAATACAGGAACGGGAGTCATTGCCGGCGTCTCGGTGGGGGCTGGCGTGGGCGGCGCGATTGGCGGCGGAGGCGGGGCATTGATTGGGAGTGCCGCTGGGGTCATTGCAGGCGGACTCATAGGAGCAGGCCTCGATGAGCAAGATCGAAAGACAATTGAGCGAACTAGTCCGCGCACAGTCGATCGAATGGATCGAGGCGATCCCCTGACTCTGAACGATGTGATCAAATTAAGCCAAGGCGGAGTCAACGATGATACGATCATGAATTATATTCGCGATACGAAAAGCAACTACAATTTAAGCCAAGCGCAAATCCGCAGATTGCAAGATGCAGGCGTCAGCCAAAGTGTGATTAACTACATGGTCGAGACGGGACGATAAAAGGTGTTGATAAAAAACAAAAAAGAGCTTACACGATATAAGGCTAAGGGATTTCTCAATCTTGCAAAAGGGCCTATGTCAACACAACTAGAAAATGACCGCGAATTCGATGATGCTTTCTTCCAGCACAACCTACCGCAATACTACCGCTCGATTTTAAGAGATTTTCGACGCGTCACCCACTCCTTTGTCTCTTTCAATCTTCTGTTTTCTGTCCTTTTCGCCGTTGAACTGACTGTTTTTTTCCTCTTCCTCCCCATCTTTAGCCGCTCAGCCGTTTTGGCTTTTGCATTAGGGGGCCTATTCCTCACTTTTTTCTCCTACTTCGTTCTTCTTTTTTACTTCCAGGCTAGAAAGCCAGAACAATTGATCCATCTGCGAGACCAATTCGTCCGCTCCTGCCGCCAACTGCTCCCCCTACCTCCAGGAGAAGCGCAGCACCACCTTTCACTCGCCGAAGCGCTTTCGAAATTGGCCGCCTATCTCCATGACTTTGAATGGAATTTCTATAAAACCCCCCGATTCCTCCACTCTTTTTCCCGCTTGATTTCCCGTTTTTCGGCCTATTGCTATTGGGAAGATGTCTTTAAAATGAAGCTTCTTCTGCTCCATGCCGCAGTCGAAGAACATCTAAAGCAAATCCGCTCCACCCCCACCGATCTGGAAGTTCATGCTTCCTTGGCAAATAGCTATGTCTCCCTTTCAAAAATTTATGCCCTTCCCAGGAGAGAGCCCGGCCCAAAAACTAAAGCCCTTTTTGAGGAAAAATTCCGCACGGCGGCCCAATTAGCCATCGAAGAATTCCGGATTTTAAGCCAATATGCCCCAAATGACCCCTGGGTCCACGAACAATTAGCTGTCGGCTATCGCGATTTGGGGCTACCCGAGGAAGAAATCCGCGAAGTTGAGACTCTTTTGAAGCTCCGTCCCCAAGATAAAGAAATTCTTTTCCGCCTGGGGATGCTCTATTTTGAACAAGGTCAAAATGCCAAAGGCTTACAGGTTTACGAGGAGCTAAAGCAGGCAAACTTCAAAAAAGCGGAAGATTTGATTGCCGTCTATGGCACCCTTTCTCAATAATTGCAAAAAAACCTCTTTTAATTAAAATCGGCACAATCTTAATCTTTAGTTCCTAAACATATCGAGTGCATGCAGAAGATACATAGGAATTCTCTCTTCAGCCTCTTCCTCTCCTACTTTGCCGATTATTTCAGTTGGGGGGCTGCCATCGCGTTTATCGCCGTATACATCAATACAAAGAGCACCCCCTTTACTCACCTAGTCTGGGGAGAAGAAATCTCCGTCGGGATCGCTTTCGCCGCCTACCCGATTGGAGAGGTGATTGGATCGCCCATCCTAGGAGACCTTTCCGACTGGATTGGAAGAAAAAAAGTTTTAATCTGGGGCTCCTGGGGATCTATCCTCAGCATGGCGCTGGCCGCCTTTTCTCTTTGGATCGGCAGCTTCATGCTTTTCATCCTCTGCCAATTTCTCATTGGATTTTTCTCCGGAAAGCAGGCGATGGCCCAGGCCGCGATTGTCGAAACTCAAACGGGCACCAAAGGGCAAAAACTCGCTTTTCTCTCCGTTCTGGGCGGCGCCGCGTGGATCTCAGGGCCCTTCTTAGGCGGGATCCTCATGGAGGAGCCTTTTGTTTCCTACGGGGGATTCATCTGGCCCAATCTTCTTGCCTGCGCAGTCTATGTCTTATCGCTCATCTGTACGAAAATTTTCTTTACCGACACCTACCAACCTGCCCATAGAGAGCTCAACTCCGCCCAATTTCTAGAAAGCATCGGAAACATTTTTACCCTCACTTGGAAAGAGCGCTTATTCTTCCTGTTTCTCCTAAACCTCCTGGGATGGTATCTCCTCGCTGTCTCCCTTTCCGATTTCCTGATCGTCCGCTTTAACCTCACCCAGGCGCAGATCGGCTTCTTCAGTAGCTATGTGAGCTTCTGCTTCACCTTAGGCGGAGTGATCGGCACGGTGTGGATTCTCCACCGCTGGAAAGCGAAAAATATCCTTTTCTGGGCACTCCTCCTCGGCTCATTCGGCCTCTTTTTCCTCTTTGGGGCTGAAAAAGTCGCTGAGTTATGGACCTATCTCGCGATTCCCGCCTTTACAGAAGCTTGGATCTATCCCGCCTATCAGACCGTTCTCTCCGACCACACCAGCGAAAAGAATCAGGGCAAGCTCTTCGGACTCATTGGGGCTAGCAACGGCGCCTGCCAATTCCTCGCCTTTGTGATCCTAGGGGGCGTCTCCAGCCAAGTCTCCATCCTCATCGCCGCCCTGCTCTTCTTAAGCAGCGCCGCGATCCTCCCTCTTTTAATCAAGAAAAGATCGCGCCGAAAAGTCCTTTCGCAAACTACGGCTTAAGAACTTCATCAAAAACAACAACTGGTGGCGGAGGAGGAGGAGGAGGAGGCAGAGCGGCTACTTCTTCATAGGCCGGAGGCAGAGGGTTGAACCTCTCTTGAATGTCTTGAATCGATCCTTCCTTAGCAGCATAGTCCATCCACTGAGATGCTGTTGCATATTCAAGAGGCTGGTGAGGAAGCAGTCTGTAGTTTGCCACTACACAGACGCATTTAATCCGAGGCGGTGCAATCACAGGAATTAAATCCTGTTCGATCTTCCATTTGATGGCCTCAATCCCCTCTGGAGTTAAGCTGATCCATCGATTGCACAATCCTTTATTCTTAGAAAATAGACTATAGGCAGCCTTTAATGCATCGTGGTATTTTTCAGGAAAATGCCCTCCTCTACCTTGGACGATGCTATTTGCGATTTCTATGTACAAGTTGCCTGCAAGTTCCTGCATGCAAGCCTGACTTCTTTGAGCTTGATCTTTGATTGCCTCAATGATTGGTTTGATCTCTTTATATCCTTCTAAATCAAAAGGGGAAGCCTGTGCCAGTTTCTTGTGCGATTGAATCCAGGCGCTACACTTCTCAATGATCAGATGTAATTGGTCAGAATCTTTCAATGAATAGAGTCCCAACGTCTCTCGGGCCTCTGTCATTGCGCTATGCAATTCATGGATCGTCAATTGATTGCTTTTCTTTTCAAGATCTTGGATGAGCCGTGTTAACTGAACTTGTTTTGGAGGGTGAAGACCGTTTGGATTTAGTTTTCCCGCTTCTTGATATTGCTTATTAATCTGCAAGAGTTGTCTTTTATAACCCTCAGTAACCTCTTTGGAAGCGAAAACTATAGGCTCCTCAGTTGTACCAAACACATTCAACTGTTGTTGAAGAGGATTAAAGGCAGCATCTGCCTTATCAATGGCTTCTTGGAATTTTAGCCTCTGAATTGTCTCTTTTGATTGGGCGATTTTTCCCCGTATCCCGTCAAGTTCGTGGGAGAGATCCATTTGACTAAATGACCCTGCTATCTGAGCTAAAGTCCCCTCAATTTCCAGGTAGGTCTTTAAAGCAGCTTGCACCTCATCTAAAGTGCCTCTCTGAAAATGTCCGTCCGCTTCTCTCTCACATTCTTTTAGTTTTCCTAACCATGTATCTAAAGTCTGCTTTGCTTCGATAGCTGCCTCTGCACGCACATACGCCTTCACTGCCTCGGCATAATTTCCTGCAGCTGCATACCCATCCCCTAGGATTTTATAGGCCCTTTTCGCCCCTTCTTGCGCTTCCAAGTTCCCTTTATCGCGCGTCAGCACACATCTAAATTGCGTCAAGGCAGCTTGCCCATCTCCACCTTTGAGAGCCTCACGCCCCAATCCTAATTTTTCATTCACATATAACTGATTTTCAAGAGCCGCTTGCCGCACTTGCTCTTGCCGTTGCTGATCCAACAACTGCTGTCGTTGTGCAAGAAGAAGAGCCTGCTCCTGCTGTTGCTGCTGTAAAAGAAGGAGAGCCGCCGGATCCACTGCGCAATCCTCATGATTATGACGATGACGATTGGGATTAAAGCCGATTAATCCCCCAGTCACATCATGAACCGCTCTATTGCCAGCAGATGCGATATCTTCTACCAACCTGAATGGTGCGCCTAAAATACTCATAATGATCCCCTCCATTTGAAAATGGCATGAGACAGTAAAAAAAATTCTTTTTTCACACAAGACTTATAGAAAATCGAGACGCATCCCTTCACCAAAAAAAATATTTGACAAACAAAAACAAAATATTTAAGAATTATTAAGTTTTTAAAAAGGGAGCCTATGACCTGAATGGTCGGTCTTCGATGTTGAAAACGTAAACATTTAAGAGGTATTTTATGCGTTTGAGAAAACTTTTCATGTTAAGTTCTGGTTTATTTATGAGCGTGATTTCACTCTATAGTGATGAAACATGGACAACCGGAACTCCGAATATTATTTCTGAAGCGATCACCGAAACGACGGAACAAGCTTCGTCTCGCCCTGAGATTAAAGAAAGTTTAGAAAGAAAACGGCCGCTGCCTGTAATTATCAATAGACCCGCTTCAGAAGGGCCAGCTATCTCAGGCACACACCCCGCAAATACGGCTAAGATTTTACCTTCTCCCAAGATCTTATCCAACCAATCAGCGGTTAACTTCACTGCTGTAACGCTTGCTGATACGTCCGCTTATCCACCCGATTCTATGGGGGTTGTCGGACCTACTCAATATATTGCATGCGTCAATGGCCGCATTCGCAGCTTCAACAAAGCCACAGGTCAGCCAGATGGCGTTTTGAACGCATCGACAGGGTCATTTTTTGGGTCTGTATTGCCCACCGGTGCATTCACGGGCGATCCCCGTATTCGATATGATCGATTAACCAATAATTGGTTTGTGATCATGCTCGGAATACCTTCCGGCTACGTTCCCGATGTGCTCATGGTAGCAGTAGGTCATGGAGGAACGATCACTTCAAGTACACAGTGGAGCTTCTTTTCCTTCCAGCCCTCCGCAGTGTCGCCTCCACGGGCTAATCTAAATGACTTTGCCGATTTTCCAACTTTGGGAATAGGTCCTACTGCACTCTATATCGGTGCAAACATTTTTAATATCACTACAGGTCAATATCTGAATAGCGATGCATTTGTCATCCCTAAAGCCCCTCTTATCAATGGGGTATTGACAGTGACTGCTTTCCGCAATCTTTTGGATCCGACCACATTTGTTGGCCCTATCTCACCGCAGGGCGTCGATGTATATGATCCACTACTGACAGAAGGGTACTTCATTGGAGTGAATGCAGCCCAAACTGGCAGTTTAATCCTGCGCAGAATCATTAACGGAAGCTGCGTACCCTCCATTTCAAGCAATATTCCCATCACGGTGTTAAGCACAACAGGTCCGCTCGATGTTCCTAACAAAGGAAATACGCAAGGAACCAGTGGATACTTGGACGCAGTTGATGACCGTTTAGGAACTTCGCATGTGAGAGATGGGCACTTATATACGGCTCATAATCTCGGCGTAGACGCGAATGGGGTAAGCTCATCCACTGCAGCGATCACTGCAGACGGATGTCGATGGTATGATATAGACATCACGAATCCCTCTACGCCTGTTCTTAAGCAAGCGGGAACGCTTTATTTCCCAGGTGGGGATGCGACAACTCGCCGTTTTTACTGGATGCCTTCGGTGATGACCAATGGACTTCATGATTTATCACTCGGCTGTAGCACAGCGGGAGCTCCATTTTACGTCGATGCAGCCTATGCCAACCACTATTTTAACGATGCTCTGGGAAGCCTTCGCTCTCCGACTCTTTATACCCAAAGCAACGCTAGTTATAACCCACCCTTTAATCGCTGGGGAGATTATTCCAATACAAGTCTGGATCCTACAGATAATATGACTCTGTGGACGATTCAAGAATTCGTCAATGCAACGAATTCCTATGGATGCCAAGTCATCAGCATTCTTGCGCCTCCGCCTCCACAATCTATGACTTGCTCTCCTGCGTTTATTCCGCCGAATAACGCTTCGGTTAATTTAGTGATCAACGGTGTGAGCATCGATGGGCAAGCCTTCTATGATCCTCCCGTTGATTTCCAAAAGCACATCACCATTACTGTAGGCGATACCAAAATCAATTCCATCGTTGTGGTAAGTCCAACCCAGGTTATGGTCAATGTTTCCACTGTAGGCTCTGCCGCCGGCGGAAAAATGATCACCGTCACAAATCCTGATGGGCAACAATCCATCCAAACAAATGCCGTCTTCATTTGTTCGCAATAGAAGCGGTCTAAGAAACACCCACCTCCTGAAAAAGGTGGGTTTTCCTATCATTCTGGATCAATCACTAAACTGCCACAGAAGTGAGAGCCTTTGCCCCCGATAGCTTCTGATCTTCGGCGTAGCCTTTATACTCTCTATAGCCATAGTAACCGAGAGATAAAATAGTTAAGGCAACTGTCGTAATTCCCGATAGCGTTTTGGAAATGCATTTAATCGTCCTCATTTTGCACTTTGTGCAGCAGCTATGAGGTAGTCTTCCCACACCACCCGACCCACAACATCTAAAGAGCCTTTCGTTGATCTTCAACATCCTTCTCCTGAAAGGGAAGTTTGTCTTTGCAGCTTCCCCTTGAAAGTATTCGACTATCAAAGAAGACGACCTCCTCAACGGCGGCAGAATGTTCACAATAGGAACTGGGGCTGGGATGCCTGGAGCTATTTTGCCAAGACTATCGCGATGCGCAGCGGGAGTTGGGTCTGGAATGCCCGAAGCTATTTTCTCAAGACTATTGCGATGCGGGTTCAGAGTGGGAGTTGGGTCTGGAATGCCTGAAGCTATTTCCTCAAGACTATCGCGATGAGAGCTCGGAGGAGTGGAAGTTGCAACTGAAAGCTCTAGGAGTATTTTGCCAAGCTGATTAGGATGAAGACCGTTTCTCAAAAAAGAGACTAAACTTTGGTTTGTGAGATTCATAAATCCTTCTTAAAAAAAATTACTTAACACAAGCTTAACAAAACATTTATTTAATTCTAACAAAAAAAATTAATGGGGGTTGATCCGAGCGGCGACAGTTCTTATCCCGTTAATAACAACTTTCATAAGTAATTGGCAATAAATGATTTAAAATAAGCATTTAGTTTTAATAAAGATTTTACTATAATGGTAGGTAAACATAATTAAAAGGAACTAATTTTATGGCAGCAGCAACTAAACCAATTTTATCCAACCAATATGAACTTATATCCGTTATAACTCCCATTCGAAAACAAGTCTGCAGCATAGACGTTCTTCCAAATGACCTTGACTCAGATATAGGTAAGATTTGGAAGGATTACACACAACGTCCGGCCCTGGATAATCCAAAACACCTATTGCTCTTCGAACCCAGTTTGATAACAAATTTGGATAAGGGAGAAAAGATAAAAGCCAAAATCGTCGCTCTCAAAGACTTTCAGATTGCAAAAAGCGCACCGAGTCTTGGCGGCTTAGATACTCTTTTCTTATTCATGGCTCTTCATAGCCTTTTGAAGTGCTTGGGTCTGATCTTGTGCTGCATATTCAACTTAGCAGCACAAAACTAGACACTAAAATCCAATGGCTGCGGCCACCGATTTCCAGTCTACTGTCCCAATGATGAGACCAAAAGCGCACAATTGGCAAGCGCGCCAATTGACCTGCTCTTGATAGAGTTTTTGCCCCCAAATATTCGAGAGCACAATTCCCACCACCGAAAAAATCGGAAAGATGATCGCATTTTCCAGGGGAGTTGCCACCTCTGTCGCCCAAATCAAGAAAAAAGTACAGAGGCTGTTTGCCGCGCCGCCGCAAATTCCATAAGCCACTTCAATAGCTTTGGGCATCCTTCTTTCCACTTTTAGGTAAATTCCGAGCTGGATGACGGTGGAAACAAGATACATAAAGGGGACAAACCATTCGCTTTTGATCTCGACTGAAGTGAAGAACGAGGCAAGCTCTTCCGGATGGGGGAGGTTGAGGAGGAGGGCGCGCCATTGGAAAAGCGAAAGGAGCACCACATGAAGAGAAAACATGGCGATCGAGAAGAAAATCCAATTCCGCTTATCTTGCATTCCCTGCATTCCCTTTCCTGCCCAAAACAGGCCGCCTAGGACAAGCATAGAGCCAAATCCATGCCAACCATTGTAGATAAATCCATGGACAGCGCCAAATAGGAGGGCCATGACGAGTCCCGGCATCACCGTCGCCGCATTTAAAATGGAAAACGTAATTCCAGGGGGGCCTTTTTCTATCGCCCGCCCTAAAGAATAAATCATCAGGGCAAAAACAAGGCCGGCGGTGATTCCTAAGCCAATGATCGAGGAATTGATTGAATAATTTCCTGTCCGAACGGGGTTGAGGAGAATGGCGACAAGAAAAGCGACCCCCATTTGGAAGACGATAAAGGCCTTGGCAGTCCCCCCCGCATCGACACTTTTGCGCATGGCAAGGTTAGACAAAGCGACAAATATTGCAGCGACAAGTACCCAAAGAATAGCCATAGAAAAAATTCCTTTACTGAGTAGATCATTATACAGGATGGGCAAATTATTCGCCTGCTCGTATAATCAAATGCACACATAGGTGGACCTAAGCTATGCGCATGCGCTTTCTACTGCTGCTTCTCTGGCCGCTTCTCTGCTTTTGCGGCCCATTAGGACAGGCTCAAAGCGAAGAAGAAGCCCTTTTCTTAAGGCGAATTGCCGATTTTTGGCAGGAAGGAGAGGTTCAGCTTGCCAAATCGCAAATAGAGGAATTCCTCTCGCAATTCCCCGAGAGTGACTTTTCAAATATCCTCTCCGTCGCTTTAGGCGATCTCTACATGCGGGAAAAAAGTTATTCTCAAGCCCTCGATTTCTATTCTCGCGTTACCTCTCCGGAATTTTCCGATCGGGTTTTCCTGAGCCGGATGCAGTGTCTCTATCATATGCAATGGTATGCGACGCTCGCCGATGAATGTGAGGCTTATTTAGCAGAGGAAAAAGAGGAAAATAAACTCCAGGGAACCTATTTTCTCGCAATCGCTCTCTATCAACAATGCCTCAATGCAGTGAAAGAGCCAGAAACGCTCCTCAAATTAGCCAGGAGAGCAGAGCCCCATTTTGAGACTTTATTTCAAAGCGAACTTTCCCATGAAGTCGCCCAATCTTTTGCCCATCTCTGCTGCATCTTAAAAGATTTTTCAAAAGCCTCCCAAATCTACCTCGATATCGCGGCTAAAGATCCTGAATTAAAAGAGGAAATGTTATTCCAGGCGGCTCTCATTCAATCTGAATATGACAAGGAGCTTGCAAGACAAACCTTTGGCGAAATTGCAAAATTAGGGGAGAAAAGAGCCAAAGAGGCCTCCTACAATCAGCTCATTCTTTCCTATGATACGGGACATCACGAGGAACTCGCGCAGGAAAAAGAGGCCTGGATCCGCGAAGTGCCCCCAGAGAGAGAGGGAATGGCCCATCTCTTCTTAGGGCGGAGCTTCTTAAGCTTGAAAAAATATAGCGAGGCCAGCATAGAATTTCAGGCCTATCTCCAAAATGGAACTCCTTCTGCCACGACGCACGCCGCACTCTTGGGACTTCTCGATGCCTCTTTCCAATCGAACAATCTCACCGCTCTTGAGCTGGCCATTGGAAAATTAACCGAGTTCTATCCTCAAGATGCCGAATTGCCTAAAGCGCTTCTTTCCCGGGCCCAGCTATTGAAAAAAGGACAAGAGACTTCCAAAGCGCGCGAACAGCTTGTAAAACTTTTAGAAGCGTATCCCCAATTCCCTCAAAAGCCGCAGGCCGCCTTTGAGCTCGCTCACATCGACTTTCAAAATAAATCGTGGGGTTCTTGCCGCCACTCAGCCCACTCATTTATCACTCAATTTCCCACACACGAGTTCTCTTTATTCGCTTGGCGCTATTTTGTTACCGCTTCTGCGGAACTCGCTAGAGAAAATCCGGGGGAGCGGGAGCAACTCATCGCCGACCTGCAAGCTTTCTTAAGTCAAAAAAAGCTTCTTTCTCCTGAGGAAATCCAAGATTGGCAATTTCTTCTCGCAGCCACCTACTTTGAGATGGGCCGCTATGCAGAGACGTTGCAAACTATCCAATCGCTTCCCCATCCAGAAGAGGCAAATGCAAAACTTCTCCTCGCTCTTTGTTATCGAGACAGTTTGAAAGATCTCGATCGGTTTTGCCAAATGGCGGAAGAGGCTCTCGCAAATCATGCGACTCTAGTGGAGAAGGCCCAAATTCATCTCTCTCTCTTCAATGCCTATTTAGAGCGCTCTTCTGAAGAAAAAGCGGCAGAACATCTCTATGCTGCTTTTATGGCAAAAGGGGAAATCCAGAGAGAAAATCTCCTTTGGCTTGCTGAATCGTACTACGCTCGTATGCAAGAGGCGATTGAAAATGATTTAAAACCTCCCCTGTCGCTTTCGCGCCGAACGGCATCGATCTTGGAGCGGTTCATCCTCGATCCTGAACTTACCTTTAATGAAGAGACTCTCTATCTCGAACCCGCATTTTGCAAACTCGCCAAGCTCTACGCCATTTTGGGGCGGCCGCAAGAGGGAATTTCTCTTCTAGAAAAACTCACCGCTCACTACCTAGCCTCTCCAGAGCTCGAGTGGAATTGCCAAAAAGAGACAAATGTCCTTCTCGCTGAAAGCTACAAACGAACGGGAAAAGAAGAGCAAGCCTCTTTTCTTTTCGATCAGGTTCTTAACTCTAGCGGCACGATCCGAAATAAATTGAGCGCGAGAGCCTCCCTAGAAGGAGCTCGGCTAAAATTGGCGAAATTTGCCAAGGATAAGCTCAATCCAGAGCTCATGAGAGCTTTGGCGCAACTTAAAGACCTCGTATTGCAAAGATCGCTTCCCAATGAACCGATCCATTTAGAAGCGGCTCTCGACTACATCGATTTTCAAACGAAATTAGATGCGAAATCCTTAGACAAACGACTTTCTCTTCTCGTGCAAACGAAAGCCGATTTTGAGCAAGCCAATGATCTCCTTTCCATCGATTATCACCAGGCGCGTGCAAAATTGCCTCGCAAAGATCGCATTTATCAGGGATATATTCACTTCATGGATGCAGAAATTCTCGTGATTCAGTCTCTGCAAGCCCGAGGCGGAGAGCAGCAAAAAGAGTTGCAAGCAAAAGCAAAAGCGATTTTGCTTCAGATTATAGAAGACCAAGCTCATCCCGCTTTAGTAGGACGAGCGCGGCAACAGTTAAAAAATGCCATAAACGTCAATGAAACAAAGACATAAAAAAATCCTTTCGGGTTGCATTGCGCTGTCTTTGGCGATTCACATTGGCGCAATCTCTTTTATTCATCGCCATTCTCTTTGGTTTTCTCCTCAAAATCCGCAACTAGCCGGCATTCACGCTCCCTATCTCAGTTTAATGGATAAAAAAGAGCGGGATCAAATTTTAAAAGAAGCATTCGAAGCTCCAGCTGCGGCTGAAACCAAAGAACAAACAACATCGATCAAACCTCGACCTGAAATGCTCAAGTCCTCTTCTTTAACCGCCGCAAGAAATGCCTTTGAGGATACGGCTGAACTATTTAGTTATTCTCTTTTCCAAACTCCATTTCCCACTCCAGAACTTCTCACATTCAATATTCTTCCTAAATTTTCCTTCCCCGCGGAGCAACGGCTCGATCTCTTCGAGCATCTCCCGAAAGATTTAATTATTCCTCCAAGCTCGCCGCCCCCACTTTTACCTCCTCCTCCCGCCTTCATTGAACCGACGCCCCTTGCCATTGAGTCTCCCTCTCCCCCCATCCCGGAAAAAGCTCCCTCGGCGCCCATTGCCTTTTCTGAGCCTCTTCTCAGCTCTCCTTCATTGGGAGAGATAAAGGAGATCGTGCAACATCACATCGCCGCCTCCCTTCCGAATGTCCCTAAACTCCCCACTCTCGATGAACTAGAAACAGCCTCTTATTCTGAAGCCTTCGATACCGACCTTGTTTTTCTCCCCCGCGAAGAAGGAAAGGGATATATTTTTGCTCTCACGCTGATCCCGCGGCCTGATCTCGATCTGCCGAGAATCCGCCAAAATTATACCTTTTTGATCGATCGATCGAATTCGATCCAGCAAGATCGGCTCATGGCGACAAAGAGCGCCGTTCATAAAGCTCTCGAAGAAATGATGCCTGACGACACCTTCAACATCATTGCTTTTGATAATAAAGTGGAAAAACTCTCGCCTAATCCTATTCCCTTTAATTGGGAATCGCTAGCTAGAGCTGAAGCTTTTCTTGAGAAAGTCAGCTTGGGTAGTTTTTTCTCTCAGGCAAACATCCACCGCCCATTACTTCTGACAGTTCCTGGAAAAGTTCAAGAAGAAGAGATTCATACAGCCATTCTTTTGACAGATGCGGAAACGCTCACTAAGAAAAATGATCAGCGCACGCTTCTTGTCGACTGGACGCAATATAACAGTGGGAAAGTGACTCTTTTCACCCTGGGAATGAAAGGAGATCGCCATTTAGGAACTCTAGATACGGTTTCTGCCTTCAATCGGGGGAAACTCTCCCTCTCACCAACAAAACGGGGATTGAAAAGAAAATTGCTAAAGTTGATGAAGACCATCCGCAATCCCGTGGCAAAAAATCTCGCTTGCCATGCCATCAGCCGCTCTCCCCAGTCTAAAATTGACGTTTTCCCCAAACCAGCGCAAATGCCCCATCTCTATCTCGATCAACCCTACGTGATTTTGGGGACAACGGAGACTCTCGACGACTTCATTCTCTTTGTGCAAGGGAGGATTAAAGATCGCTGGCTAAATATTAAGAAAACGATTTCCTTTCTCAATGCAAGAAAAGGAAATTCTTCCCTTAGAGGAGAATGGGCGCTGCAAAACGCTTACGGTCTTTATGAGCGCTATATCCGCGACGATGACTCGAAACATCTCACCGAGGCTCGCGCTCTCCTTGAACCCTATGATTTCCAAACTGCTTTTGAATGACGCTGCGAATCATCGGTGGAAAATACAAAGGCCTGCTTCTTAAAACCCCCAAAAGCACCTCTACGCGCCCCACTCAAGGGATGCTCCGGGAAGCTGTCTTCAACATCTGTCAAAATCAAATAAATGACGCCCGCTTTCTCGATCTTTTTGCAGGAAGCGGCGCCATCGGCTTCGAAGCTCTCAGCCGCGGCGCCTCTCACGTCACCTTCGTTGAGCAAAACAAAATCGCCATTGCCTGTCTAAAAGAAAACATCGCCAAACTAAATGTTGCACTCCAAACCCAACTCTTACCCCTACCCGCAGCCCGCGCGCTTCCCTTTCTCGCCAAGCAATCCAAATTCAACTTGGTCTACATCGATCCGCCCTACGACACCCCGTTTCAATCCCTTCTCGAAGGACTCAAACCCCTCCTCGCCCCCCATGCCACCGTCTTTATCGAAGAGCGCCATTCGCCAAAAATTCAGCAAACGCCTCCCGAGTTCCCCTTCCTCCAACTCATCGACAGCCGCCGTTTTGGAATCGCCCTTCTTCACCAATATCAATTTAAAATTTAAAACTAAAATATTGCAAAACTATTGCATGATCTTTATATATCTGAATTATGCTGCATTCAAAGAAATGTCAACTCTGCCGAGTTAAATCCACTGAAAAGAAATCGCCGTTTTCTTTGCGAAAGAAAGTGATAAAAATCACTCCGAGGAAAATCCCGGGCCCTAAAGCCCGGGTATGATTACTTGCCAGGAACTTTTTGCTTCTGCTGTGGAGCTGGAGCTGGTGCCTGAGGCTTCTTATCTGGCGTTGCTTTATTCGCCGGTACCGCTGGTTGTTGCGGTTTTGATGGTTTGTTCATGTTCATTTTTTGTTTCTCCTATTTGAAATGCGAGCGCACTCGCAGATCCCAATTTACGCCTTTTCCAAAAAAATGGAAGGAATTTTTAAAAAAATAAACTAACTCACTCACTCTTAATTACTAGCGAACAGGCTGACCCGCTTCATAATAAGAAACAGTCATATTTCCTTCCGCATCGTATTTCCGTTTAGCCCCTTCTGCAACATCATAGACAAAGGTCTGTTCTAAATAGGGTTTTCCATCATCGTAATACTTGTTGAATTTTCCATGGCGAAGATCTTCTTGGTATTCAGCTTCGAAAACCAAAATACCTTCTTTGTTCCACCCTTGTGATACCCCATCGAGTTTATCATCGCGGTAGGTGCAAAAAGAGGCCAAAGTTCCTATCTCGTGAAACATCCTCTCTTCCCCTTCTTTTTTGTCACCCACATAGTAAGTCTCGCGATAGACTTTTCCATTGGGAAAATATTGGGTAAAAAGACCATTTTTTTGATCCTTCGCAAACTCAATTGTCGCGCTCAACTTTCCATCAGGAGAATAGACTTTGGCCTGTCCTTCTTTTAAACCGTGAACATAAAATGTTTCAGCGACTCGAGTTCCTTGAGGGGCATATTCAATCGCGATCCCTTCAATCTGATCATTTTCAAAATTCGCTTCAACGGCCTTTAGTTTTTCCCCTTTTTCATTGGGTGAGAAAAAGATGATATGAGGGCCATTTCGCAAGTTGTTGTGGTAATGGGTGACAACTTCTCTCCCATCTTGCCCTTTTTGAAAGAATTTCCCTTCAAGTCTGCCATATTCATAGCTAGCTTCCTCTACGATCTCTCCTTTTGGATCCCAAACTTGCTTAAGACCGTTCATGAGACCATGTTCATAAGCTAAAAAGGCCTGTGGGCTGCCCCCTTCATAGAAGGTTTTTTCTTCTCCATGAAGCTTTCCTTCCCCATCAAAATGGAAAATATGGGCTAGCCGCTCTTCATCTTTTTGATCTGGATTCTTTCTTGCATAATAGGTGAAGTGAGTGCCAACTGGTTTACCGGCAGCGTAGCTTTGCAAAGATTGGACCGATCCATCTTGAAACCAGGCAATATTCTCTCCCTCCATCTGATCATCTAGGAAATTGGCTATACGCTCAGATTTGCCATCCTGATAGAACCATTCGTGTTTCCCTTCTTTCCTTCCCTTTTTGAAGTTGAAGCGAGTTCTGAGTTGATCCCTATTCCACCAAGTGAGAATCACCCCATCGAGTTGATCCTGATCATAAAAGGCTTCGAAAAGAGGATCTCCCTTTTCATTCCATTCGCGCTGCCACCCCTGCTTCACGCCCATGGCAAATTCAACGCGGCTCCTCAGCTGGCCATTTTCAAACCATTCGCTCTGCACTCCATCGGGACGATCTGACTGGAAATAGCCATTGAGTTTTGTATTTCCATTGGGATACCATTCGCCCAATTGTCCATCTTTCACTCCATCGGCAAAATGGATGCGGCGAGCCAACACTCCGTTTTCGTGCCACTCTTCATGAACTCCATCGCGCTGTTGTTTCTTAGAGCTAGTAGAAACTTTGATTTGTCCAGAAGGATAATATTCTTTCTGCGGGCCTTCCAGCTGACCTTGAACATAATTATATTCCGTCTTCAATGTTCCATCTGGATACCATTCGAGAAACGCGCCAGTTAATTGATCTCCACTCAAAGAAAATTGGCGCACTTTTTGACCTTGGTCATTGAATTCGACGACTGGTTCCAAAAGATTTCCCTGATCGTCGAATTGCGCTAAATAAGCAGTTGTCCCATTTGAATGCTTGCGCCAATGGCTCCCATAGGGGCGCCCTTCCTCATAATTTCCCTCTCCAAGCAAGGTTCCATCTTCGGCGAAATATTGCTCTTTCCCGACCTTTTTCCCATTTCGATAACTCAGTCGATAGGCTTCTTTTCCATTTTTATGATATCGGATATGCATGCCTACGGGCTGCCCATCTCGAAAATCGATTACTTCGATCAAATTCCGCTGATCATCGTAAGCAATGAGGGCTGGATTTTTCCCATCTCCGTGGAGCACTCCCGCAGCAAATTGACGCTGGAGCCGCAAAATCCCCGAAGGATACCACTCGAGGACAGTCCCATGAACCTTCCCCTCGCGATGGGGCAGCAAAGAGGCTTTATTTCCATTTTCATGGTATTGAACAACCTCTCCCTCGATTTTTCCCTTCTCATATCGAGCTGTCTCCTTGACCTCTCCCTTTTCAAAAAACGACTGAACTGGCCCATCCAACAGCCCTTCTTTATAAGAAACTACCGTCTGAACCTGCCCATTTGGATAAAAAGTCCGGCATTCCCCATTCATTACACCCCACACATACTGGGTCACTTTCTGCAATTGCCCTTCTTGGGAAAATTCCACTTGGCACCCATGAGGCACAACGGAAGAGTTCCATTCCTTAGCCACTTCAGAATCCTCATCCACCCTCACCACATCCATTTCCATCTGGATCCGGTTATTCTCATAGAAAACGACCTGTTTTACCGGACACTCACTCCCATCGGGCCGAGGCTCATAAAATACGATCACCTGAGGATTTCCCTGAGGAAAGGCCTGGATGATCTCAAATCTCCAATTGGGCTGGCGCGGCTTCAGATTCACCGTCACCTGGGGCGGATTCTGCCCCGGCTCGCTCAATAGGGGTGCAGTTAAGGCTACGCAAAGCGTTAGGACAATAAGGATCATTTTCATATAAAATCCTGAATTGATGGATATGTTAGTGTAGGTTATCAATAGAATTTTCTCAAGAGGGAACTATTCCGGCATCTGCGCTTGATTAAAAAGAAAAATCACTCTAAAGAAACTCTTAGGCCCACCAGGAGCAGTCATGCCGCTTATTCATGTTCATTTGGTCAAAGGGAAGTCGCCGAAATACATCAAAGCTGTTTGCGATGGGATCCATAAGGCTCTCCGGACGGCGTGGAAAATCCCACATAACGACCGGTTTCATCTGGTCTCCGAACACAAAAAAGCACATTTCCACTTTGATAAAACGATCTGGGGAGTCAAGCGGTCAGATGACCTGATTGTCATCTACATTACATCGATCGCGCGCTCCGTGGAAATGAAGAAAAAACTTTATGCTGAGTTCGTGAAAGTTCTCGGGAAAAACCCCAAGGTTCGCAAGGAAGACGTTTTTGTCAGCATTGTTCAAATCGATAAAGAAAATTGGTCCTTTGGAAATGGCGTTGCGCAATTTCTTGAGCCAAACATGAAACCCTGATGCTTAGGTCGTGTACCAACGCTCGGTCTTGTTGACGATTTTGACGATGGATAACATGACGGGGACTTCAACTAAGACCCCAACAACGGTAGCCAAGGCAGCGCCTGAATCGAGACCAAATAAACCTACAGCTGTCGCTACCGCCAACTCGAAAAAATTGCTGGCACCGATCAGAGCGGAAGGCCCTGCTATACAGAACTTCTCTTTCGTCACCTTATTGAGCCAGTATGCAAGCATCGAATTGAAATAAACTTGTACGAGAATCGGAATAGCCAGCAATAGAACGATGATCGGCTGCTTCAGAATCGCTTCCCCCTGAAAACTGAAGAGTAAAACAAGCATTAAGAGAAGAGCGATTAGAGAGATAGGGTGAAATGCCTTGAGGAGTTTTTCCAACTGATGAACTCCGAGCCATTTCAAGGTTGAATAGCGAATGAATTGCGCGAGCAGGAATGGGATGAGGATGTAGAGAAGGACGGAAAATAGTAGGGTGTCCCAGGGAACTGTGATTTGTGTAATACCCAGGAGAAGTCCGACAATGGGAGCGAAGGCGATGATCATAATCAAATCGTTTAAGGTGATTTGCGTCAGGGTAAAATGGGGTTCGCCTTTGCAAAGATAGCTCCATACAAATACCATCGCCGTACAGGGAGCTGCAGCCAGGATAATCAAGCCTGCGATGTAATGATCTATCTCCGCAGCGGGCAGCCAAGCTGAAAACCAATGCCTGATAAACAGCCACGCAAGAAAAGCCATTGAAAAAGGTTTGATGAGCCAGTTGATGATTACTGTGATACTTAAGCCACGCCAGTAGCGGTGGATATGCCTAAGCTCGCGTAAATCGATCCGTATCAACATTGGAATAATCATCAGCCAAATCAAAACAGCGACAGGAATATTTACATGAGCCCATTCAAATTTCCCCAATAGATCGATCATAGCGGGAAAAATTCTCCCAATTCCTATTCCGACCCCAATTGAAACAATGACCCAGACGGTTAAATATCGCTCAAAAAAACCGAGGTTGCTTTCTGGGTGTTTTAGATTGGTTGGGCCTTCTACAGCAAATGGCTTCAATTCCTCTTTGTGATCGCGATGCATACGCTCTCTTCTTTCTCATCGATTAACAGATGCTAAGATTTTAATCTAAATATCTTCTGGATGGAGGGGTTCTCCGCCGGCCTGGAAAATTTGGGAAAGGCTCCATTCTTCCTGCAAAGAACCTTTTGTTTGGCGGAAGAGTAGGAGGCCTTGAGGGTAGATTTGCCCTGTAGAAAAGAATTCGATTGTCAAATCATCTGCTTTTTTCCCATCCAGATAGAGGGAAAGCGAATCGAGAGTGAGGGGGGCAAAACCGTTAATTTCTTTGCTCTCGATGCAGGTGGTCTCGAAAATGAGGCGGTCTCCCTTTTGCTTGAGCAGGCCCCGCCAGTCGGCTTGCGTGACCATAGCGAGGCGCTGGCAGAGGGCGCATCGCTCTTTGAAGCGCTCCAGGTTGGCGCTGAATCGTTTCTTTTGAATCGCCCCATGCATTTTCCATCCAATGAGGCCGCTGGCCAGGAGAAGGAGGGTAATTCCAACCATCACCTCTAAAAGCGTGAAGCGTTTACCCTTCGTTAGGCGGTGTTTCATTGGTTATCCCATGCTTCTCATTGTAGTCGGCCAACCGCTGTGATTTGATGTTAAAATCAGATTTGCCCCTGGCTGTGATAGTGAAGGGATTGCCCCATCCATCTACAACTAATTTTTTTGGGTTTTTAGCCAAACCTGAGTCTGTCAAAGACTTAACAGGGTCTCTGACAATTGCCGCTGCGTCACCCTCCCCATCGGCAAGACAGATAAGCAATAAATCATGGAGCTGTTCCATCGCTTGTTCTGTGCGAAACGCTCTGCCGCGATCGAGCGTCCCCCGCATATTATAACCAATCGCCCCTGTAACGAGCGTGATGATAAAAATCACGATCATGATTTCTAGCAGTGTGAGAGCTCTTTTTTTCTTTTTCATATTAAATCACCAAAATTAGCCTGTTGCAAACGAACTGATATCTGTCATAGGCAATAAGACAGAGAGTAAAACAAATCCGATGATAGCCCCTAAAACAAGGAGGAGAATGGGTTGGGCGACCGTTGCGAAGTGGGAAAGCGTTCTCTCCAATTCATCTTCATAAACCAAGGCGATCTGCTGCATCATAAAGGGGAGTTTCCCCCCTTCTTGCGCAATTCCTAACATGCGCGGAATTAAGGGAGGGATCAGGGGATGATTTTGAAAGGGAGCGGAAAGGGGATCTCCTTGGGAAATTCTCTCTTCTGCGCGGAGGACAACCTTTTCCAAAATGGGGTGGCGCATCACGCCGCGCGCTTGGCTAAATGCCGCAATGACGGGGAGCCCTCCTTCTAAAAGAGTGGCTGAGGCGCGGCAAAAACGGACAAAAGCGACTTTTGCCAAAAGATTTTTAAATGGAGGGAGTCGATAGCCTAGAGAAAATATTTTTTCTTTCCAGCGAGGAGAAAAAAAGGTGGCGACGGCGCCTCCTACTAGAGCAAAGAGAAAAAAGAGAAGAGCGAATTTTGCATTGCACGCCCATTCACTTGCGGTGAAGACAATTTTCGTGAAGGGATGCAGATCTCGTCCATCAAATAGCTCTTTTAGGGAGGGGATCACAAAAAAAAGAAGAGAGGAAAGAACGACGAGGCAAAAAACAGATAGAAGGGCGGGATATAAAAGGGCCGCTAAGAGCTGTTTGCGCACTTGGAGTTGTTTCGTCAGAAGGTCTGCCAGTTCGCCTAACGCTTGGCTCAAACGACCCGTTTTTTCAGCGTTGGAAATCATCCCCACGTAGAGGAGATCGAAACTCTCGGGATGGTGAGCGAGTCCTTGCGAGAAGGATTGCCCGCTTTGCACTTTATCGCATAGATCGAGAAGGAGGCGATGTGCTTTTTGCTCTTTATATTTCTCCCCTAAAGCGGAAAGCGTTTCGAAAAGAGGAAGACCCGCTTGTAAAAGACGGGCGATTTCGCGAGTCAGATTCAATAATTCCGATTTCGAGAGTTGGATCCGCTTTTGTTTCTCATTCAACTGGGCGATCTTGATGACAGCGACTTCGCGGCGGATCAATTTGAGTTTGGCTTCTTGGAGATTGTCAGCATCAATTGTCCCGCTGATTTTTTTTCCTTTTTCTGACAGGGCAAAATAGCGGAAAAGAGGCATTATTCCCTTCCCTGATCGATGCGGGTGACTCGCAGGAGCTCAGCAGTTGTGGTGATTCCTTCTAAGACAAGTCGGATTCCCTGCTCAAAAAGTCCAGTCATGTCTTGCTCGGTCGCCACTTTACGCAATTCTTCCGAATTTTGGCTTTTTAATACCTGCGCTTTGATGCGTGGAGTGACGGGCATCAATTCATAGATTCCGCAGCGTCCTTTATATCCCGTATCAAAACAATGAGGGCATCCCTTCCCCTTAAAGAGTTTTTCATTTGAAATTTGCGATTTTTTCAATCGAAGCTCAAAGAGTTCCTCAGGAGTTGGGGTATAGGCGATCTTGCAGGCAGGGCAAATACAGCGGACGAGCCGCTGGGCAATGACCCCTAAAATGGAAGAAGAGAGAAGATAAGATTCAATTCCCATATCCGCTAAACGGGTCAAGGCGGATGGAGCGTCATTTGTATGCAGCGTGCTAAGAACTAAGTGGCCCGTTAGGGAAGCTTGAATGGCGATCTCAGCCGTTTCTCGATCGCGGATTTCCCCCACCATGATCACATCTGGATCTTGGCGCAAAATATGGCGAAGCCCTTTGGCAAAATCGAGCTCAATGCGTGGATTGACATTCATTTGAGAAATACCGGAGATCTTATATTCGACAGGATCCTCAATGGTGAGAATATTCATTTCAGTCGAATTCATCTCTGCAATCGCGCTATAAAGGGTCGTTGTTTTTCCACTCCCCGTCGGACCTGTGACGAGGACAATCCCTTCAGGGAAATGGATCAGTTTGCGGAACATTCTTAGGGTTTTTTCATCCATCCCAATCCGCTCGAGACCGAGCAAGACATTCCCCTTATCCAAAATACGGAGGACAATTCTCTCTCCATAGACAATCGGCAAAGTACTTACGCGAAAGTCGATTTCGCGCCCTCCATGGCGCAGCTTGATCCTCCCATCTTGAGGAAGGCGGTGTTCAGCAATATCCATCTTTGCCATCACCTTGATGCGGGTCAGCATTTGGGTTTGATATTCGCGGGGCGGCACATGCCGTTTCAGTAAAACGCCATCGATCCGATAGCGCACGAGCAACCCTTCCTCTGTTGGCTCAAAATGTACGTCTGAAGCTCCTTGCTGAATCGCCTCGATCAAAATCGAATTGACCATTCGAATGACAGGATTGTGATCGGCTCTCTCTAGAAGATCATATCCTTCTAGTGGCTCCTCATTTTGGAGAGAACTCCTTTCGAGATCGGTGAAAAGGCGCTTTGTCTCCTCCTCTCTTTGATGATAACAACGCTCGATCGCCGCTTCTAGACTCGCTTTAGGACAATAAATGGGCTGAATTGCCTTTTTGAGTAGGAGGCGAAGCTCTTCGAGAGATTCGAGATCGAGCGGATCTGCAACGGCGACAATCACCCCTTTTTCGTTTTGATCGACGGGAAGGAGTTGCTTCTGCTTAGCGAATAGATAGGGGATCATTGAAACTTGATCGCGGACAAAAGAAAAATGGGCCACTTCTTCATGGATCGGAAGACCAAATCGCTCTGCAATCGCCCGTTCATTCGACATTAAATCCTCACACTTCCTAATACATATCAAACAGCAGTTTGAGGCTGTGGTCAAAGAGCTTCTTCCGCTCTTTATTTTTCGCCTCATCGAGCAGCTCTAAAAATTCGGGAATATCCCCAGCCCGTTTTTGATATTCACACTGCCGGATGTTGCGAAGATCCTCTATTGGATCATGGATGATATGGGGCGTAATGAAAATGAACATTTCAGTGTTTGTCTCGGTCGATTTAGCGGCCCCGAATAACTTTCCAATGCCGGGAAGATCTCCCAGGAAAGGGATTTTCTCTCGGGTATCTTCTTCGATTTTTCTCCGTAAGCCGCCGAGGATTACCGTTTCCCCATCGGCCACTCTCACTTCATTTTCAATGTGGCGGCGAGTCACTGGAGGGCGGTCATTCACTGCATGTTGCGTCGTATCAAATTCCAGATTCGTCTGCAGGGAAACAAATCCTGGACAATTGGGATCTTCCGCATCAGATAAATGGATTGTCGGAGTTAAGACAATCGTGATCCCATACTGAGCGCGCGTAAAGGATTGTTCGATTGTAACGCCGGCCGTCGTGTCGAGCTGAATCGCTCCATTGTTGATTGAAATCTCTTCTACAATTGAAACTGTGGCAGGAGTTTGGTTAATAGCCAAAACTGAGGGGTTTGCATTGATCCGGATATCTTCTTGCGCCATCAAGAAATTGTAGGTCAAATCGACTGCGGGCCACCCATTGCTAGCGCGGCTGAATATGTAGCTAAGCACTCCCTTATGGAAGCCTGTTTCGTTCGTATCGAAGGTGATTGCATTCTGTTGCCTTCCACTTGAATTCGTTCCAAATTGAAGCAAGCTAAATCCAATCTGTTTTCGATCTCTCAACTTTTTTTCTACGAGAAGAACATCGAGCTGCACCATCCTCTTCGGAGTATCCAATTTCTTCAATAATGTCTTGATCTTGGGCAATTCTTCCCGACGGACAACCATCAAAATAGAAGTGGTCTTATTATCGACGATGAAGTTGCCGAAAGAGGATTTTTGATTTTTTTCGATCGTTCCCGGTTGAATAAAGGGGGGATTCGCGGGCATGACGGGATTGAATGCCGTACTCCGATCTGGATAGGGAAATACTTGGCCTGGATTGGGCTGTTCTTGGGGCTGAACTGGAGGCGGCGGGGCAAGAGAAACTGACTCTGCTTTCTTTTCAAAAGTGGACCCAATCAATGAGTCGTAAACTTTCTCTAAAACTTCTGCAATATCCTCCGGATTGGAATGTTTGCAAGAATACCAATAGATGACCTTTTCCCCCGGATCCTCTAATTGCGTTTCCAAGTCGGAAAGGATTTTTTCTCCCCGATCCACCGTATCGTTCTCCCCAATGAGAACCAATCCTTGAGGCAAGGTCAAAGTAGAAAGTTCATCGGCGCCTGAAGGATAAAACGTCGGTCTGGCCCCTTTTCCAGGATCGGAAAAAACGGCTTTCAAGACTTTTTCAGCTTCTGCTGCGCTGATTTTGGTCAGATTGATCAGGCGGACCACTTTCCCTTGACTCTGTTCCCAGACAGCGTGATAGAGACCCAAAAGCTTATCGATCGTCTCCTTCGTTGAAACAATGGCCACCTTTGATCCAATCGACTGGATCAGCGTCTGCTTTGGATCAGAAAAACGCTCGAAAAAGGATTGGACTGAGCGGAGTTGTTCTGGAGGCGGCGAGAACACATAAAAGAGGCGGGCATGATTTGCGAAAAATTCGAGATCCCCCTCTTGAGCTACAATTCCCTCTATGGCAGAAGGGTCTAATTTTAAAATGTAAAGCTGCTTTACAAAGGGATTTACCCTTTTCACTCCAACCCCATTTTGCGTGAGGATCATCTCGATCATCTCGCTCCAGGTTTCGTGGGGGAGCGGAATGCTCGAAAATAGGCTGATTTTCATTCCGCTCAGTTCTTGCGGAATTACATAGAGAAAATCACTGGCCCCATATTCCATGATCAACTGAGCAAGGGTCGCCTCTCCTACATCCCAAAGGGCATAGGCCTCATCAGAAGCTGTGGTTTCATCGACTGAGGTCGAGCGCCACTGCTCTTCTAAGCCAACGATTTTCCTTTTTAAACCGCGAACTTCTTCAAGAAGAGGGCGAAATTCTTCTTCAGCAGCCCCAATGCGGGAGAGCTCGCTCGCTTTTTCAAATTTTTCTTTGAGCTGCGATTTGAGCTGGCTCAAGGCCCGATTGAACAGCTGCGCTCCTTCAATATCGGCATTTAGAACGCTCCCTTCCTTCGCTGGAGTGTCCCCACAAAGCGGAGCTGTAAAAAGGAGAAGGGCAAGCCATTTCATCATCTGAGCCGCCCCCTTCGCCCTGTATTTTCTCCCGCCTCTTTCCCCGCTTTGCGCATCGTATGCGCCGGCATTTCAATTTGAACCATTTGCGATCGGCCCGTATTGAAAAAATGGCCTTGAATGATTTTTTGTCCCTGCTTCAATTCAATCCCTTCTAAAACAAAAAGTTCTCCGACTAGCTCACCGTGTAAAAATGCGTTTCTCTCTTCTTTTTTTCGTAAAATCTTCCATCGTCCATCTCTTTTGAGAACCCAATCGCCGATTTTTAAAATAAGGCATTGTTTTTCTAGCGTGCAGCTGATCTGTTTCTCCGAACGAATGCGGATAGAGCCAAATAAGTCTTCCCCTCGAATTTTTAAAGGTGTTCCCGCAGCTGGATAGAGGCAAAGACGGGTATGATGATCTGTCCCCCACCCTTCGAGAAGGAGAGTCTGAGATATAGATTGAATATGGGCAATGGGTTTGTTTTTTCCCTCCGCCATGCTGGAAACTTTTTTCCAATGCCCCTCCTGCCAAACCAGCCATTCCCCCTCTTTCATATCGATAAGATCTGCAGTCGCTCCATTGCCAATTTCAAGCCGTTCAGAGGGCGATTCCTTTTCCCCATATTTCTCAGAAAATAGGTCATGTCCCCACCACCGCGCTTCTGCTAAAAGGCGAAAGGGAGAACCTTCGGGAAACTCTACGGATGATAAAATAGGACTTTCTTGCACAATCACTTGAAAGTTGCCCATCTCTGTTTTTCCTTGCATAGGACAATGAATGCATATTTTCCCTTCAATTTGCCCTTCAGGTGCAGAGTTCAACTCCAGCCAAAAATCAGATTCTCCCTCAGAAAAGGTCAACTTTTCCTGCACATAGCGAAAGTCCAAGCGGCAAGGCAAAGAGATCCGTTTGGATTGAACGCTTTTTTTCAGCCGCACCAATAACTGCGGATTGTGCAACGCACTCTCAGGCCTCGGAGGATCAAATGAAAAAGTCACTTCCTCCTGCAAATCAGGCACAGGGAAAGAAAAAGAAGAGGGATCCAATCCCAATGAAAAAGTAAGCGGCGCCACTTTTTTTTCTCCACTTTGCCCAATTTTAGCATCCACGAAGGGAACATGATTTTTGCACAAATGAACTAAAAATGGACATATGAAAAGAAGCAATCCTCCCAAGATCGAAAACCCGACCCAAATGATCCATTCTGGATGGAAAAGAAGAGAGTTCTGAAATCTCATTATCCTTTGCATTTTCGAAAAATATTCTAAGAGTTTAAAAGATCCACCACAAAAAGATAAAGTATTAAGCATTTAGCCCTGAAAGTCAAGACGATAGAGAGAAATATTCCAGCCCATCAGCTTCTTAACGGGATTGCTAATAATTAAATTAAAAGATTAAATATAACTCAGATGACGAATAGATCGGGAGCCCCTCATGAGCAAAAATAAATTCATGGACAAACTGAAAGACGGTGTTTCCGTTCAGGAGGTGGAGGAGTTTGCACGCAAATATGCGACGGAGGTCTTCTCAATTCTGGCAGTTGTTATCGGCGCTATTTCAAGTATGTTCGATTTCTTTACAGGTCCCGGGTTAACCATTTTATTCCTTGCAATCGGCGTGATTCTCGGCATTCTTTTCCCAATGCAAGTGGAAAGGGGGCTCAAACAGCTCTATGGATTTACTTTCAAACAAGAAAAGATGACGCAAATGATTCTGGGCGGAGTCAAGATCATTGTGGCTATTTTCATTCCTTTTCTTCTGTTTGGAGTGATAGGTCTTTTAGCAGGAACAGCTTACCATTACTATATGCGCCACGCGCAAACATCGAGTGAAAACAAACCGTCTAAACGACATTCCAATGAAAACAGCGGCGAAGAACACGACTAGAGGTGCTTCTTCCTTTCCGCTATATAATTTGTTAGATCGATTTGTTTTTCAGAAAAGCTCCCCATGACCAAATCTGTCAAAGGCGTTTTAGCCACTAAAAATTTTTCCAGCTCTTCCCAGGCTGCTTTCTCTCCTGGGCGATTCTGCAACTGCTGCTGCAGGCAAGCAATCCGAAGAAGATTGTGAATATACAAAAGAGAGCCCCCCATCAGCCGATCTCCAGATAGCCGTGACAAATCGAAAGAATGATTCATTTGCTCTTTGAGTTGGACTGCCTTTTCCAATGCGTCTTGATACTCTCCCTGCTCGATCAACAGGCTATTTCTAGCGTAAGCCGCATGAAAGGGAGTTTCTTCTTTGACCCGATCCAAAGAACTGTGAGCCAGTTTCAACGCCTCATCCGTTTTTTCCACATCGAGGAGTTTTTGGGCCATTCCAGCTTCATATTTTTTTTCCAGAGCTGGCACTTGATGAATGGCCTTTTTCATTTTTTGATAGAGGGATTCATCTTGAGGAGCTGCTTCCCACTCTGCGTAAGCGATTTCAGCCAAAGCATAGGTATTTGCTTTTGGCCCAGACTGAAAATAGGCGATGAGTAGAATAAATCCTCCGATTATGGAGGCAGTCCCAGTCAAGATCTCTTTTCGATGCAAAAAAAGAGTTTGAAGGAACGGGAAACCTTCTATTTTTTCATCCTTTTCCATACCTTTTGATATACCTCTTCCATTTGGTTCAGAGTATGAAGGAAAGTGAACTTTTCTTCGATGAGTTTTTTGGCTCTTTGTCCATATTGTTTGCGCAAATGGGGATTCTCCATTAGTTCCAAAACAGCTTTGGCTACTTGGGCCGGAGAGAAACGTCCTACTTGAATTCCAGTGAGACCGTCCAAGCACACCTCGCAAAGCCCCCCCGTTGCCGTCGCGATCAAAGGTTTCCCGAGATAGGCCGCCTGGAGGATCGCCTGCGACACTCCTTCATGAGCTGTGCTCAACAGTGTAAATGCATCTAAAGCGGCCATTGCGGAAAAAGGATTCTCTAAATGTCCTGTAAAATAAACAATTTCGTCCAGCTTCATTTCTCGCGCCAACGCCTTATATCGATCGGCATGCCCTCCGCCAATCACCACCCATTTTAAACCCTCAATATTTCTCAATTGATCTGCTGCCTTGAGTAGGTCCTCAATTCCCTTCCAAGATCGCATAAAACAGGCGGTTCCCACTAAAAATTGAGCCCCTATTTTTTTGCGGAAGAAATTGATTTGCGCCTCTTCAAATACAATCTTCTCTGGATCCACCCCCGTTGCGATCGAGCGGCATCGCTCCGCCTTCTTCCCCGATTGATTGCAGATCATCGGGATAATGGCGGAACAGGTCGTAACGACAAAATCGGCTAAATAGCCATATAAAAGTCGGCTGTTTAAGCCCGATCGAATCGCCGTAGATAAATGACGCGTTCTAACAATCGAACACCCCGCCAGCCTTGCAGCCATGCCCCCAATCCAACTATCGAGCGAAGAATGGGTATTGACAAGCTCAATCCCATGCCGCCTTATAATCTGAATCAACTGGATCAAACAAAGAGGCCAAGCCCACCGTTTAAAATTCAACTCGTACACGGTAAAGCCAGCTTTTCTTGCCTGTGCAACTAATCCTCCCCCTCGCACCACTCCCAAAAAGACCTCGTGCCCCCGCCCCGCCATCCCTTCGGCTTCTCTCAAAATGCGGATTTCCTGCCCTCCCCATCCAGGGGATGCCTCTAAATGAAGGATTCGCATTCTCGAAACTCCTTTAAGATCCTTCGATGTCCCGAAGAAAAGGGAAGCTGATCCAGTTCGGCAATCGAGATCCATTCATATCCCACAACTTCCTTAAAATTAGAAGCCCTCAATAGGTGAGGATAAAGATAGGCCTTATAACGGGTAAAAGAATGGCTCACCACAGGAAATTCCCCCATCCATTCTCCTTTTAGTCCAAGCTTTTCCCTTTTTCGCCCTTCAAAATAAGGAAATTCATACAAATCGGCCATCACTTGCCCTCTTTTTCCTTTTCTCACCAGAATTTTATCCTGGAAAACGACCAATAAAACGGTGCGATGCAATTCGGTGATTTCTTTCTCTGCATTTTTAATCGGCAAAACCTCGGCTTTGTTCGAGTGAAAGGCCTTACATCCCTCTTGAATCGGGCAATCGGCACAGCGAGGCCTTGGAGTACAAATCGTAGCTCCCAGCTCAATCAAAGCCTCAGCCGTTACCCAAGGTTCTTCCCTATCTAAAAGAGCCTCCGCTTTTTCTTCTATTTTCTTTTTTGTGGCTCCCTTACAAACATTTTCCTCGATTAAAAAATAACGGGCCACCACCCGCGTCACATTCCCATCCACAGCCGGAGCTCGCTCCTGAAAACCAAAGCTCAACACCGCGCCGATCGTATACGGTCCCAGCCCCCGAATCGTCTCAAGATCTTCCCGTTTTGATGGGATTTCCCCTCCAAAGCGCTCCACAATCTGCTGGGCCCCCGCATGAAGATTTCGGGCCCGGCTATAATAACCCAATCCTTCCCAAGCCTTGATCACTCTCTCCAAGGGCGCCGCCGCCAAAGCCCGAACATTGGGGAAAAGCCCCATCCATCTCTCAAAATAGGGGATGACCACATTTGCCCTAGTTTGCTGCAGCATGATCTCTGAAATCCAAACTTTATAGGGGGTTCTCTCCACTCTCCAGGGGAACTCCCTCTGATTTTTTAGAAACCAGTTGTGCAATTGCTTCATGGAAAATCTCAAAAAATGCGATTATTACATACTATGGAGTTTCCCTCAGGACTAATTTTTGACGACTCGCCCCACTATCTCGATCACTTGGCGCCCTTCTGCTCCCTCATGAAATGGCCTCTCATCATCGCCGAGCCCTCCATTGCCGATTTGGCCCGCGCCTATTACCCCAACCTAAACATTGTCGAAACAATTTCTACTCTCCCTTCCCACCTGGTCGTTTGCGATCCACTCCCTCTCGTCCAATCTGCAATCCCCAACTGGAAAAATCCCACTTTCTGGCTTCCCCACGGCAATTCCGACAAAGGATGGAAAAGCCCTTTCTTCGAAGCGCTCCAAAGTGAAACAGCTGCCCTCGTCTATGGCCAAAAAATCATCGACTTCATGAAAGCCAAGAATGTCCCCATCCCATTTCATCGAATTGGAAACTTTCGCCGCCTCTATTGGGAACAGCACAAACAGTTTTATCAAAATCAATTGAAAGAAAAAATCAGGACAAATCGAAAAACAGCACTTTACGCTCCTACTTGGGACGATTCCGAAGAAAATGGCACCTTTTGGAAGCATTTTCCTGAACTTGCCGAAGCTCTCCCCAAAGATCACAATCTGATTGTAAAACTCCATCCCAATACGGTGAAAAAATATGAAGCCAAACTCCAGCCAATCTACGGAAAATATGAACAGGAAAATATTTTATTTCTCGACGAATTCCCCCCTATTTACCCCCTTCTCAGCCTTTGCGATCTCTACATCGGAGACATGTCTTCCATCGGATACGATTTTCTCTTCTTCAATCGGCCGATGGTTTTTCTCAATCCAAACCAACATCGAGACCTCCATCGATGCGGAACGGTCATTCTCCCCGGCCAAATCCACTCCATTTTCAAACCCAAACCCGATCTTCACTCCAAAATCAGAAAACAAACTTACGATTATACCTTTGACCCCACTCCAAATTGGACGGAACTAGACCATGCGCTGCGCAGCCTTTAACACAGGTTCCGATATCCACCTGTTAGACCACATCGCTCCCCTAGCTGAACTCCTGCAAATGCCTCTCATCACAACCGAAACACTCAATCATGAACTAGCCTGCCGCTACTATCCTCAAGTCGAAGTCCGCCACATGCCCGATCTGGAATTCAAACTCTCCACCATTGCCGAACAATTCGACACTCTCTTTGAATGTAAATACTGGGCGCCCCATCTAAAATCGCTCTTCCAACAGCTTTACAACAAAAAAATGCAGCTCGTCTTTTGCCCTCACGGACAATCGGACAAAGGCTACCAAACGCCCCTCTTAGCTCCCTACGCCCAGCAAGATGCCGTCCTCATCTGTGGCAAGCTTATGATCCAAATGTTAAAAGATCTCTCCATCTGGCCCTCCATTTCCAACTACGCCCTCATCGGCAACTACCGGCTCCAATTTTATCAAAAACACCAATCCTTCTACGACAACCTCGTCGAAAAAACCTTCCCCCTCTCCTCCAAAAACCGAACCCTTCTCTACGCCCCCACCTGGCGCGATGCCGACGCCTCCACTTCCTTTTTCGATCACGCCCCGAAAGTCCTCTCTCAGCTCCCTTCCGACTGGAATCTTCTCCTCAAACTCCACCCCCTCCTAGAACAGCGCGACCCCTCCCACTTCTATTCCATTGCCGCCCTTGCCGACAAAAAGCCAAACGTCCACCTCATCCACGAATTTCCCCCCGTCTACCCCCTTCTCTCCCGTGCAGATATCTATCTTGGAGACGCCTCATCCGTTGGCTATGACTTTCTCTTCTTCCAGCGCCCCCTCTACTTTTTCCCAACAACTCATCCCGGAAGACTCCATTCCTGCGGCCAATTCATCGACCCCAGCAAAAATATCTATTCCCAACTTGAAAAATCCAATTTATACAAAGAAAAGCAAAGAGCCCTTTATCAATTGGCTTACTCAGCGCTTAGCGAGGGAAGAATGAAGAGAGTTTGCAGATCGTTTAGATGATTCGCGATCGGTTTGGCTTCGATTTCATAGGCATAGGCGCCCTCTTTAAAGGAACCGATAGAAGTGACGGTCGCCACCAATAATCCTTGAGGAAATACTCCGTCTAGGCCCGATGTAACTAGCAAATCGCCCTCTTGTAAAATGGGGATGGCCCCCGTGGAAATCCCGATGGGGCGCCCCGTTCTTAAATCTCGGGCTGAGCCCTCTTCGTCGGCATAATCAAAATTAAAGCCGACTCCCTTCAAGATCTGCCCTCTAGAGCGCCAAAATGGGGTACTGCTCCCATGAAGCTCTCCCTTCGCCAAATATCCATCTTCCCAAACAGTGCCAATTTTAGAGGCAAATCCTTTTAATGGTGCAATGAAGCGCTCCTTTTCTTCAGGAGAAGAAAAAAGGTCTCTTCGCACTTCCAATCGACTCAACAAAGATTGGAATAATTGGGCCAATTCACGATTTTGTGAGCCTCCTCTGACCGCCCGAACGGAAGGAGAGAGGCCCGAATCTGTAATGAGACGCACCCGCGACTGTTTCTTTCCCACATAATCGACTACGCCAACTAATGATGCGCCGCTGACTACGGGGCTGTTTTTCGCAATCACAGCCTGCCCAATGGCTCGATTATCTTCTTCCCCTACATTGACCCAAAGGCTGCTGCTCCAGGAACTGGGATCGCGATAGATCACTTGAGCGGGGAAAGAAGTCAATTGACTCTTCAATCGATTGCGCAATTGGTCCGCGCGTCTCTCAAAATAGGAGCGCCAAGGACCCTCTTCCGTCTTATTTTTCTCTTGAACCAACCCCTTAAAAAGCTCAAGTTGTTCCCCAATCATCCCATCAAACAGAAGCCTCTCATAAGCGGTCTCAATCTGCGTCCGTAGATTTTGATTTTCCAGCTGGAGGCGAAGAAGTTCTTTCGAACTTCCTTTATTTTCATAAGAGTTCAGAAACAATGCGATGGTCAATGAGCGGGCGTAATCAAAAACCCCCTGAGGAAGACTCATCCAACAGAAGAGAACCACAACCAAAATTAGATAAGGGTAAATATTGGTTCGACGCGTCACGATTCACACACTGAAATGATGCTATCCACTACATAATCGATATTTTTTGCCGTTAGGCCAGAGACATTGATCCGCCCATTCCCCAACAAATAAATTGCATATTCATCGATCAACTTCTGCACTTGTCTTTTGTCCAAATCGATAAAAGAAAAGATCCCTTTATGTCCCCGAAGATATTCGAAATTGGTTTTCTTTGCTTTTGCAATCAGTTTTTGGGCTAAATTTTTCTGCATCTGAGTGATCCGGTTGCGCACCCCATTTAAATCCCGCTCCCATTCTACTTTTAAATTTGGATGCTGGAGAATATTCCCCACGATATAAGCCCCATGAGAAGGAGGATTCGAATAAGTAGCGCGAATGATCCGTTTGATCTGACTTCCCACGCGTAATTTGACCGACACATTTTCATCGATGACAAATAAGGCTCCCACACGAGCAGAATACAAGCTAAAATTCTTTGAACACGAATAGGCAATGAGAAGTTCATGCCCCTCTTTTACAAAAAGGCGAATTGCTTCAGCATCTTGTTCAATTCCATCTCCGAGACCCTGATAAGCAAAATCAAAGAAAGGAATCAGCTTTTTTTTCCGCATCAATTGGGAGATTTCTTTCCATTCCTCCAAACTGGGATCGCATCCCGTAGGATTATGGCAGCATCCATGTAAAACCACCGCCGTCTTCTCTGGCAATGCATTCAACCCTTGGCACATGGCAGAAAAATCAAATCGCCGCTTCTCTCGGTCATAATACGGATATTCCTCAACTTTACAACCCGCCCTCTCAAAAATCATCCGGTGATTGGGCCACGTGGGCTTAGGGATTACAATCGCCTGGCTCACTTCCTGCGCTAAAAATTCGGCCCCTATGCGCAAGGCCCCCGTCCCCCCTACCATGTGTGCCCCGTAAATCCGCCCTCGAGCCTCTTCCCAAGAGCTCTTTCCCAAGATCAAAGCCCCAAGCACATCGACCAAGACTGGATAGCCATCGATTGGCAGATAATCGGCATGGCTATCGATTGCTGTGATTTGTTCTTTCGATTTCCTAACGGAAGGAAACAGCTCAGATCTGAGCTGTTCATCTCTATAGATTCCAACCATCAAATCGACTTTTTTAGGCCGGACATCGGCTTGAAAAGCATTCACCAGGCCAAAAACTGGGTCAGGCGGCCCCTCTAGAACTTCATGAAAGAACATAAATCCCGCCCCTTTCTAATCCATTCTACCGGTTCAAGAATTTTCACGCACTTGCCCCAAAATAGGGCGGCGCCCTAGAATCTTGACCCGAATGTGGGGCGTTAGCTCAGTTGGTAGAGTGCAACAATGGCATTGTTGAGGTCATCGGTTCGATCCCGATACGCTCCAACCCCTATCTCTTTTTGCGGCAATAGAAAACCATTCCTGCGCCGACAACGATCAATGCGATCCCAGATACAAGATAGGTTGTTTTTTTTCTTGCATGGCTATGATCGTTCATGACGTGCTTTTTAATTTTGTCGAGCCGACCGCTTTCATTAGATCGAGTTCCCATTACAATCGCCACAACGCCCAGAATGACTAAAATTCCGCCAATGGCCTGCTTTACATTAACATGTTTCATCAAATGCATGATTTTCTCCTTGAGAGTAGTCTAAATCTCCTTCTAGCAAAGAAGAAAAGGAATGTAAAGAAAGAAGGCCTACCTCAAATGTAAAGCCGCTTTACATTTGACGTAAATCACTCACCTTCTAGGAGATCGAGGAAGGCTTGCAATTGTTTTGCGCGGGTGGGGTGGCGCATTTTACGGAGGGCTTTGGCTTCGATTTGCCGGACACGCTCTCGGGTGACTTTAAAGCGAACGCCCACTTCTTCCAGGGTCTTTGGCTTTCCGTCGAGGAGGCCAAAACGCTCGATAAGAACGGTTCTCTCGCGGTCAGTTAGCGTGGCGAGGACCTCATTCATTTTGTCTTTGAGGATCGCATAACCTGTCGCCTCAGCGGGAGACTCAATGGCCGTATCTTCTAGGAAATCGCCAAATTGGCTTTCCCCCCCATCGCCCACTTCTGCCTGGAGCGAGATCGGGTGCTGCGCGATTTTATAAATTTCACGGACCCTCTCAGGAGTGAGTCCTAATTCATTCGCTAACTCTTCTGGAGTGGGTTCGCGCCCTGTTTCCATCATGAGTTTTTTCGCGCCACGAAGCACTTTATTGATCGTTTCGATCATGTGGACAGGAATACGGATAGTTCGCGCCTGGTCGGCAATAGCGCGAGTGACAGCCTGCCGGATCCACCATGTTGCGTAAGTAGAAAACTTATAACCGCGCCGATACTCGAACTTTTCGACCGCCTTCATCAGGCCCATATTTCCTTCCTGAATCAGGTCGAGGAAAGAAAGGCCGCGGTTTGTATATTTTTTTGCGATCGAAATGACGAGGCGAAGATTTGACTCCACCATTTCCCGCTTGGCTTCTTGGCTTTTATCCATCCAGCGCTGCAGCATCCGGACATCTTTTTTAAATTCTTCCAGGCTGCGGCCGGCGGCTAATTCCCGTTTATATAATTTTCGTTTCGAAGCAGCCAGTTTTCCAGCGGCAAATTTATTCTTCTCTGCCCGCGGAGTGAGTTCTTGAACTTCTTTTTCCAATTGAAGGAATCGATCATAAGCGCCCAAAATAACTTCGCCAAAGTCTTCGATGATATTATGGCGGCAGCAAAAACGGCGCAAATAAGCCTGCGCGCGGATGCGAGATTTTTCAATATTCTCCATCAATTCAGCGCGCTCTTCTTTCTTTAAATCTGTATCTCTGGATCGAACAAGCAATTCTTCCAAGAGCTGATCTTCGCTCTTCATCAATTCGCACAGCTTGGGGAGGAGATTGATGAAGTGGGGCTTATCGGGAACTTCTTTTTCTGAAATGATTTTATCAAAACGCTCTTTCCCAGAGATCAAATAGCCGGCAATCGAAATGGCTTCTCGGATGGAATAGCGGAAGCGCATAATGATTTTTTCAATTTGAATCTGCGCCTTTTCAATCCGCTTGGAAATCTCTACTTCTTCTTCACGAGTCAGAAGGGGGACCGAACCCATCTCCTTCAGATACATCCTGACGGGATCATCCGAAGTTCCTTCAGCCCGTTTGGGCAGCCCCTCTAGCTCTTTGGCCTCTTTCTTTCTCTCTTTTTGCCGCTCCACCTCAGCTTGGTTGAGAACCTGGATGTCCATCCCGCTTAAGAAGATCAACACCTGGTCGATCTGCTCAGGGGAATCGAAGGTCATCGGGAGAATCTCGTTGATCTCCTCATAGGTCAAATAGCCTTGCTCTTTCGCAATAGCTACGAGTTCTTCGATTTTCTGTTGATGCTGTGGGTTGCTAAAAGAGGTCGTACTCGTCATGATCTCCAATTAGGAAATAAAATCAGGGGTTTGGTATACGTACTTGCAAACTTTGATTTTTCTTGATGAAAAACGAAATTATTGTGATCGGGGGCCCCCCTTTCTGTCAACATCATATAATCTAGCCGATTAATTGCAATGAATACTTGAACCTACAGGTTCCTGAATGGCTCTCTATGCCTGCGACGAAGATGACATAATCCACGCCTCGGCCGCTGAGCCAAAAAAGGTTTATTGGTGTCTTGAATGTTTTGCCAACGTCAAAGTGCGGCGGGGCAAAAATCATTTACACCATTTTTACCACCTCCAAGCTTCCCCTAAATGCCGCCTCTATAGCAAAAGCGAAGATCACATGTGCGCGCAGATCGATTTGCAAAAAATCTTTCCCGAGGGTGCAATCCAGCTAGAGCGGCCGCTGATCACTATCAATCGAGTCGCCGATGTTTGCTGGGAAACTGAGAAAATTGTTTTTGAAATTCAATGCTCCCTCCTCAATCCAGCCGAAGCTGCCTCTCGGATTCGCGATTACAAGAGTGCCGGCTATGACATCGTTTGGCTCCTCGATGATCGAATTTACAACCGAAAGGTTCTTCGCCCTGCCGAAGAGCTCCTTCGCACCCACTGGAGCTATTATTTTCATTTTGGAAGGAATTCTCCCTCCACTTTTTACGATCAATTCGAAGCTTTTGGCCATGGAAAAAGAGCCAAAAAAGGGAGAAAACTCCTCGTCGATTTGCAAAAGGTGAGAAAATCGCCTCCGCAAGCCTTTAAAGAAACTTTTCCCAAACAAATCATTCTCCGCTCTTCGAATCAATCGAAATATCTCTTCGGAGATCGGATCTATTGGGCCCTTAAGTCATTCAAGAGTTTGCCCCTTAAACTCCTCATGGAAAACTGGCGCATGCAAGAAACCTATGCTGGTCAAAAAGAAATCGAGCCCAATCGCCTCGCTCTTTGGCTGAAAAAACGATTTTTTTGGCCCTATTTAAGGCTTTTAGAAAAAATCAGTGGTTAAAATACATCTGCGGGTGGATGGCAAAGGCCAGGATTAACCTGAAAAAACAGGTCAAAATAGCAAAAGGAAGAAGAAGCCAATCGGCTAAATCCTTAGCAAAAGAGGAAACTCTCTCTACAAAAAGCTCTCGAAGACGGCAGGAAGTCCCCAATGTGATCAGAATCAGACCTGCAGTCAATAAAACCCCAAGCGCTCTAAAAAAAGTCTTATAAGCCTTGTAAAGCAGGGCGAAAGGAAGGATCGCTAACCGCTTTAAAAAATCTTTTAGACAAAGAAGACGCCCATGAAATGTATTCAATTGGACGAGATCTTCGTCTGCAATCTCAAAAAAGTCTTTTGAATTACTGAATTCCATTTAAATAATTATATAAGCATCGCGCTAATAAATCAACTTCCTACTCAATAAAAAGAAATATATAGATATGCCATAACAAATTAACATCCGAATTAAAAGATTTGTTGGAAAGACCCTTTCTAAAGAAGCCTGGGAGGGATTTGATGGGTTAAACCACGCCTTCCAAGGTCCCTTGGCCATCGCCTTTAAGTCGGCCAAAGCAGCCGCCTGACTCACATAAACGTCCCCAAATCGGTGTGATTTCTCCCAAATATTTTCTTGAATTTCAAAAGAATAGTTGGCTTTTAGCGCATAGTTTTGATCCGTTTCTTCGATTTCCCAGCGAGTCACTTTCGCCTCAATTGTTTCCTGAAGGGGGAGATAATTGAGGAGAGCCAAGACAAAACGGACAGTGAAATAAAGGGATATCCCCAGAGCCCCGACGAACAAAAAGATTCTCCGATATTGCATGAAGCCTTTACGAATTTATCCAGAGAGATTATAGTGGTGCCATTTAAATTTCGCAATTGAACTCAAGAGGAATCATGGCTGAAGAAGAAAAGGCAGCAGAGAAAAAACCCGCCGCCAAGAAGAAAGAAGAAGGACCTGTAAAGCGTCCCTCGGCTCAAAAAAGAGATTTACAAAGTGAAAAACGACGTCTCCGCAACCGCTCTTATCGGGCGACCGTTCTCACCTCGGTCCGCGACCTTCAAAATTCTATTTCACAAAAAGAGGCTCCAGAAGCAATCAAAACAAAATTGAATGCGATCTATAGCCTTGTGGATAAAGGGGTGAAAAGGGGGGTCTTTAAGCCTCAAAAAGCAGCCCGCACGAAATCCCGCCTTACAGCCCGCGCGGCAAAAGCCTAATAAAGCCCCCATCCGGGGGCTTTTCAAATCAAATTTTAATTATAATTTCAAATTTCATCTTGAATAGATTATTATTACTAATTCCATTATAATAAACCTAAATTTATTTAATCTTAGGAATAATAATGGCTATTCGCGCTGTTCAAAAAGCTTTAGATGATTATCTGGCGTCTCTAGATGCAGAGAAAGACTATATTCAAACCTATCTTTCACCGCCTGACACTTATACACGAAGAATCATATCGCGTTTTATTTCCCTGCGCCCCCCCGAAGAAAGGATTAAAGCGGCATTCCGAGAATTTAGTGAAAATCAAAATAAAGCCCTAAAGGATTACGATAAAGCACTTCCTAGAGTTTTTGGGCGTATGAAAATTCCATTTGTTGCGCGTCAAAAAGCTCTTACTTTTCTTGCACTAGCGGTTGGCAGGGCAAGAGAAAAATATTTTTCAGCCGAAGCAAAAAAAGCTTCTGATGCAGCAAAAAAAGCTGCGGATACCATTCTTCAAGCTCAAAAAGCCGCCGCAACCGCGACTGCTTTAATTGATAACAAACCGCCTAAGCCGCAGCCGCCATCACAAAAATCAATTATAGGCACCGCGAAAGGTACCGTTAAAAGTACCGTTAAAGAAAATGTCACTTTTAGCCGTGTAGCTGCTGGATCCGTATTAACTTCTGTGGTTTCAAATGCTTTTGAATGCGACGCCTCTTCCTCCATCCCAGCTTTAGCCAATATTATTTACGATCTGACTTGGGGCGTTGGTAAAGTCGCCGCTCTTGGAGTCAAAGCCGGATTAAAAGTAGTCACTTTCGGATTAGAAAAAGGGAAAGGACTCATTGGAGGAGCTCTTAAAGTCGGCGGTTTAGCTTCCCAAGCAACTGGTTATGTGGCTTCCAAGGGGACTGAATTCGTATTAGGGGGACCTACCTATCTATCGAAAGCTATTTCTGGGCTAGGCGATGAAGCCTCTCGTATGGCCAACTATGCGGCGGATAATTCGTTGGGACCGCTATCAGGAATTGAGGCTAAGGGCGATCTTCTATCTGATACAGTGAACTATTTGGTCGATTCACCCGTTATACATACCGCTCTTGCTGCAACCGTTATCGCTAGACCGCTTTCTAATAAAGCTTATGAAAAAGGATACCAAAAAACGGGCCATGCAATTCGAGCGGCAGGAGCTGCTGTTACTGCGATTCCAGTTTATGAAGCAGTTCAAAATGGAAGCGCCCGGGAAGCCTGGAATGCAGTGACCGGTGTGTTTGGGATGACGAACAGTGAGCCTGTGGCTCAAACAGGTCTCTTTGAAGGGATTAAGAATGCAGTTAAGGATAGCTGGACTAGTGAACCCGCGGCTGAAGCAGGATCTCAGACTTCTATGTGGACATTAGTCACTGAAGGTGTAACTGAAGGGATAAAATCGATCAATGACTTTGGGAGCAAAACGCTAGGTCCTAGCCTGAAAACTGCTTGGGATGCCAGTGTCGGTCCTACGCTTGAAGCAGCTCAAGGGCCTGCAATAAATGGCGCTAAAGAAGCCCTCGGCCCTACTTGCATAGGAGCGATTGAAACTGTGGCTTCTTATGCAACTCCTCTTATAAACACCGTGGCAAACAATCCGCTGCCCATTGCCGCAGCTGTTGCAGTCGCAGGTGTTATCGCTTATAAGACTGGCCTGCTTGGAAAACTTGCA
>DATIHQ010000005.1:0-7625 GCA_035480535.1 Chlamydiales bacterium | reverse complement strand
AATTTACTTTCCGCTTTAAAGCAAAGTGGATGCAAAAACATTCTCGTCAGCGGCAAACTCTCCGAGCGCTCGGCGCATCGCTTTAAAACCTTTTCCCGCTTTGCGAAAAAACTCTTCTCCCGTTTTGATCTTCTCTGCATTCAAAATGAGGAACATTACCAGCGATTTTTGCCCCTTGTTCCCGATCCCACCAAACTCCATGTCACAGGCAATCTCAAGCTCGACATCGAGCCGCAAAAAGTGGACATCGACCTTTGGCGCAAGAAAGTAGCAGCTCGCCTTCCCATCATCACGATTAGCTGCACGCATGATCCCGAAGAGGAGATGCTCCTCGATGCCCTCGACTCGCCCAACTGGCTGATCTTTCTCGTGCCTCGCCATCCCGAGCGATTTCAAGAAATTGCGCAGCTCTTAAACCGGAAGAAAATCCCCTTCACGCGATGGAGTCAGTTAAATCCAGAAGGGAAGCGAGTCATTCTGATCGATGCGATGGGGCAGCTCCCCATTTGTTATTCTCTCAGTCGACTCGCAATCGTGGCGGGCAGTTACATCCCTAAGATCGGCGGCCACAATGTCCTCGAGCCCTGCCTTTACGGTATTCCCGCCTTTTTTGGCCCCCACATGTTTGCCCAGGCTGAGTTTGCCGCCCGCGTTCTCGAGGCGGGCGCTGGCCGGCAGGTTCCCCTTCAGGCCCTGCGGCAGACAATCTCAAATTTTCTCAATGATTCGCAATCCGAGGCAGAGATGAAACAGGCCGCGAACCGTTTAATTTTGCAGGGGCGTGGGGCAACTTCTCGGGTGCTGGAGCGGCTAAATGTTTCAGAACCTGTCCCCAAATTTCACACATTAGGCCAACGCACATAGTGGTGCCAACCTGAGGTAAGTAAACCAGGCAGCTTGTCACAAAATCTTTTCCGAGGAACCGATCCGAGCCTAGCAGGACCATTGTCCCAGCGACAGTTGTGTGGCAAATCAACTCTCCCGTTCTTTGGATGCAGTTTCCGAAGGATCGAGCGATCCGTTCGCCTAAAGTTCCAAGAGTTGGATCTGGCTCTTCTCTCAATGAAAGCAATGTTTTTACAGGAAGCCAGACAGTGATGAGAGCAGGTAAAAAATAAATTGATGGTGTCATACTACTTTATCCTTGTAAGCCGAGAATTTTGCCTGATTTTTTGAGATTTTGGAAAGAAATAAAAATTGTTGAGAATAAATCTCTTGACGTGTTAAATTTGCAGCTTCTTAGATATCGCGGGGTGGAGCAGTGGTTAGCTCGTTGGGCTCATAACCCAAAGGTCGTAGGTTCGAGTCCTACCCCCGCTAATTTTAAATGCAAAATGCTAATTGCAAATCGCAAAACGAGTCGGGGCTTCGCCCCAGACCCCCACTTACGCATCTATTGGCGGTATAGCTCAGCGGTTAGAGCAGCGGAATCATAATCCGCGGGTCGCTGGTTCAAATCCGGCTACCGTCATTTTGGAAGGTTTTCGATGTCTTTTAAAATTCGCAATGCCCGTCCCGAAGACACAGCTCTTATTTTACAAAGGACAATCCTCTAGATGTCCTAGATAGCGTTGTTTGGAAAAAAATTGAGGAGATTGCCCATGAGTAAAGATTTGAGTGAATTAATCTTAGAGGCTCATGCGAGAAGTTTCCAGAGAGCCTTCGAGACCGCTGTTCGTACGGGCACTGCTCTCGTGTTTTCGCGCAATGGCAAGATTGTGGAAGTAAAACCTCCCTATCGATATGAACTTGTACCCATCAAGCCCGCTAAGAAGAAGAGGGCGGGGACTCGCAGGAAAAAACAATAATCGTAAGATCCCGAACGTTGGGTCAAGATTTGGCTGCTGGTGTGTATCGGTTATCGGGTAGAGTGTCGGCAGGCGCTCGGGGCTGCTGCCAACGGATTGCAGGGATATTCTCAAGATCTAAAACGAATCTTTCTTAATAAGATGAGCGAGTCTTTCGGGTAGCTCTTTTGAGGTGCCGGGGATGATTTCTTTGATTGTGTCGTCGCTTCCAATGAGGAAGAGAGTGGGGTAGCCGGCTACTTTGAAGAGGCTGCGCAGCTGGCCGTCTTTGTCCTCAATCCATTCCGCATTGGGGGAGGTTTGGGAGAATTCGGGGGAGAGAGTGGGCGTGATGTGGATGAGGCGGTAGGCGTTTGGAGTTTGGGCGATGAGGGTGTTGAGAAGGGGGAGCTGCTCTTTTGAATAGGGGCAGGTGGGGGAGACGAAGTTGATGAGCGTAGGTGTGTGGGTGGCGAGGGCGGGGGCGGGGTCTCCGGGACGGAGCGAGATGGAGGGGCGGGGTTTGTGATTGTAGGCCATAAAGGTGAGATTGAGAGAGGCGTAGAGCGCGGCGATGGAGATGGGGGCGAGGAGGATGAGGTAGAGGCGCTCGGGAAGGAGAGAGCGGGGAGAGGGAAAAATGAGGAAGAGGATCCAGATTGCGATGTGGCAGGCGTGGCAGAGTAGGCAGATGGGGCAGAGGTTGGGGAGAGTGAGATAGGTGAGAGTGGCGGCGAGGAGGAGGGCCCAGAGGAGGCCGCCTTGGGAGGTTTTGCGGGTGGGGGGAGAGAGGAGCGAGAGGGCGACGAGGAAGGCAAAATAGGCGGCGGCGATGAGGGGGAGGTAGGGGTCGTGGGCAACGCATTTTTTGCAGGCGAAGAGGTTGAAAATGTTTGGCGTTTCGGGGAGTTTTAGGAAGAGCGCGAGGAGGGCGATGAGGCCTAGGAGCGGGGGGAATTTTATTCTGTGGGACACCAGTTCACCTGCGAATCGGGTAGGCCGAGTGAATGGGACATAAAGACATTGCCGTCGTTGAAGTCGCCCATTGAGGCGCCCGACCAATAGCCTGTTTGACAGGTGGATGTATCGCAATCGCCGCCGAGAGTCATCCATTCGCCAGTTTGCATGAGATCGCAGATGCAAAGCGCCGCTTTGGGATTGGTGGGATCTGCCAGGCACCGTTTATTCAGACACCAGGTCCAGGGCGTGCCGCTGGGGCATTTCATTCCGAGTTTTCCTTGCTGAAATTGATTGAGCGAAAAGGTGGAATAGAGAACGCGCGTGCCGGAATCATCCCAAGTGGGCTTGAGTTTGTTGCACGGCATCGTCGCCATGCTGGGGCCTTCTTCTATTACATCGCAGAAACAGACGGCTTTACCGTCCGGTTGCGGCAAACAGGTGGCCGATGTGCAGAGCGCATAGGGATGATTGCAGAGCTGCATTGTGGTTTTTGCAGCGATTGTGCGGTAGCCGCAGGCAACGGCAATGACAGCGAGAACGGCGATCAGGTATATTTTCATGTCGCGATCCTAACACTTTTTTTGATTCTCTGACAATTTCAAATATTTGTAAAAAGCCGTGGCGCCATTGTAAAACGAAATGATAAATCCCTCTTTGCCGCAAAAACAGCCCCGCTTGAGAAAATAACTTCGGAAGAAGGCGAAAAAGCCATGGCTAAATGCTTTGGAAAAAGAAGATTTTTTCTTGTGTTGATTTTGCTCGGCAAAAAGAGTGGAGTAATGCTGCATTTTCGCGAGAAAGTCAGAGGTGGAGCGGTAAGGCGTGTGGAGAAGGGGATGTTTTAAGGGAATGATGGAGAGAGTGTCTGTGAGAAGAGATTCATGAACTTGAGAGTCGGAGAAGCAGGTAGTGCGGCGGTGGTAGAGGCGCGCAACCGATTCTGGATCCCAGCCGCAGCCTTTGATGCGCTTTCCATTGTAAAAATTATGACGGGGAAATTGATAGACTTGGGTGGGGTCGAGCTGAAGAGAGGCAATCTCATCTAAGAGGGGAGGGGAGAGAATTTCATCGCTGTCTAGGGCGAGGAGCCAATCGTGTGTGGCGAGACGCGCGGCCTCATTGCGCAGCGGGCCAAAGCCAATGAAGGGAACTTCGCAGAGGCGTACATTGGGATATTGTTTTGCGATGAGAAGCGTCTCATCAGTCGAACCGGTATCGAGGATCAACACCTCGGGAAAGACCTGCGCCGAATCGAGAGTGCTCTTGAGAGTCGCGGCCGAATTTTTTGTGAGCATGCAAACGGAAATCATATATGCAGATTTTAATTGGAGAGAGGATTAGAATGAAGGTATTTTAAGGATTCTTCATGCGCCACGCCCTGACTTATGACGACGTCGCTTTAGTCCCCCAATTCAACAATATCCCCTCGCGCACAGAACCTTCATTGGAGAGCTGGCTCACCAAGAAGATGAAGGTCAGTATCCCCATTCTCGCCGCAAACATGGATACGGTCATCAGCTATGAGCTAGCAGAAATCTTAATTACGCAAGGATCGATTCCCATTTTTCACCGCTTTAGTACCTTTGAGGAGCAGATGAAGTGGGTGAAGAAGTTCCAGGGGAAAACTTTCGTCTCTTGCGGGATTTTAAAATTGGATGAAACGCGCAAGCTTCTCGATTTGGGAGCTCTCGGCGCCTGCATCGATGTGGCGCATGGCCATTCTGACCGGATGTTTCGCCACATTCAGGAGCTGAAGAAGAGCCATCCCGACAAGGAGATCATCGCCGGCAATGTGTGTACGGCGATGGCCTATCACGATTTGGTGAATGCGGGGGCCGATGCAGTGAAGGTGGGGGTAGGGCCCGGCGCAGCTTGTACAACGAGGATGGTCACCGGCTTTGGAGTGCCCCAATTTAGCGCGGTGCAAGATTGCGCCCGCATCGCTGAGAAATTGCGGGTCCCGCTCATCGCCGATGGGGGAATCCGGACGAGCCGCGATGTGGTTTTAGCTTTAGCGGCAGGAGCCAGCACGGTAATGGTGGGGAAACTCTTTGCCCAAACCGCTGAATCTGCGGCGCCTAAGCGAAAGGGCGATAAGGGTCAGGAAGCAAAATTCCGGGGGCAGGCCTCGGCCGACTTCCAAAATGAGTTCTACGGGGGGCTAAAAGCCAAGACCGTGGCCGAAGGAATTGACTTCTGGGGCCCTGTTTCGGGAACGGCCGAGGATCTTCTGGCGACTCTTTTAGGGGGGATCCGCAGCGGCATGACCTATGGAGGAGCTAGGAATATCAAGGAGTTACAGCGCAAGGCGGAGTTTGTCCAGGTGACGGCTTCCTACATTCATGAAAGCAAACCTCGGCCGGATTGATCCAAATGGCTACATCAGGGATAATAAAGCCTGGAGAGCCTATGGTAAAAGATTTCCTACATGCTGATAAAAAGATTTATGATTCGGTGCATGGGTTCATTCCTTTTGATGAATTTGAAAAGGAATTGATCGATTCGCTCCCTTTCCAGCGGCTCCACTACATTCACCAATTGGGGATTGCCTATCTCGTTTATCCAGGCGCCACCCACACTCGTTTTGAACACTCGCTGGGAGTGATGGCATTAGCCACTCTGATGTTTGAGAAGATTTGCAAATCGGTGCGCCCCGACGTGTTCCACTTTGTCCCTCGCAAAGGCTCTTCCGACTTTCTCTACTGGCGGCGCGTTTTGCGCATGGCGGCCCTTTGCCATGATTTAGGCCATTTGCCTTTCTCTCATGTTGCTGAGAAAGATATTTTGGGACCAATAGGACATGAACAATGGACGTTGAAAATCATCGATAGTTCTTATCTGGCCCCCGTTTGGGAGCGACTGCGGAAGGAGCCCGCCTATTTGGAAGATGTGATCGAGCGAAATATCGTGGAAGACATCAAAAAGATCGCGATTGGCCAGCAGAAATGGAAAGAGATCACGGGGAAAAGCCTCTCTCCCTGGGAGAAAATCGTCTCAGAGATCATTACCGGAGATTTCTTTGGCGCTGATCGGATCGATTATCTTTTGCGCGACGCAAAAAGCACCGGCGTCGCTTATGGACTCTTTGATTATCATCAATTGATCGAGATGATCCGGATTTTACCGAGCGTTGACCGCGGCGCCGATGAGCTGCAGCTCGGGATTGATGAGAATGGACTCGAATCTTGCGAAGCGCTGCTCCTTGCACGCCATTTTATGCATCGGCGGATCTATCAATACTCTTCCGTGAAAGCCTATAATTTCCACCTGCGCCGCTACATGAAGGCCAACTATTCGAAAAAGCCGATTGAAAGCGTCGATGATTTTCTCTCTGTGAGCGATACCGATGTGATTTCCGCTTTAACTCAGGCGGCAAAAAATCCCAACATGCCGGGCCATTTGGATGCCCAGTGTGTGATTTTCCGCCAGCATCGATTCCGCGCGATTGCCTTGCCCGACGCAATCACAGAAAAAGAGCTCAAAGAATTTAAAACGAAGAATAAACTTACCGATGCCGAAATCGACTGGGAGTTTCATAAGGCAGAGCCCCCATTAGATCGCCTCTCTTTTCCCGTCTCGCGCCGCCACGTAATCATCCAAAAAGCGCGCGACTGCTCCGATCTTCTCTTAAAAGTTCCCTCCAAAAAATCAAATTGGGTCTATATTTCTCCCGAGCATGATTTAGAGCTCGTCAATTATCTCGAAAAATGGACCACATGAAGTCCTTTCTCTTCTTCGCGATGTTTTGCTGCATGATGATCGGCTGTGAATATGGGATTACCCGCCCTGCGAGCAATGCCATTTTCCTCACCGTCTTTTCAGCAAAGGCCTACCCTTGGGTTTGGCTCGCCACCGTGCCGCTCAATCTGCTTGTCGTCTATCTCTACACCCGTTTCCTCCCCAAAATCGGCCCTTTAAAAATGATGGGGATCGTCGGCACATTCTCCATCGGCGTCAATACCCTTTGCTCTCTTGCTTTGAGCTCCTATCCAGAGCTGATCTTCTTCCAATATGCCTGGAAGGACATCTATATTTTGATCATGTACAAACAGTTTTGGTCGATGATCCACAGCACAGTCGCTTTTTCCCGCGCGAAATATCTCTATGGCCTCATCTTTGGGATGGGAACCATCGGCTCGATCTTCGGAAGTTTCATTCCTGGTTTTTTCGCTGTGGAATTGGGATCGGAAACGCTCCTCCTCTTCACTCTGCCCGTCTATTCGCTTCTTCTCTTTTCTTACTGGATGGCCTATCGAAAAAGCGGCGTCAGCGGCGTCGAATTCCAGCGCGATTTAACCCCCAACCCTAAAGCAGGAGAGGCCCTTGCCCTGATCCGCCGCTCCCCCTTTCTCACTTCTGTCCTCTGCCTTGTGATCGCCATGCAAATCTCCGTTGGACTCGTGGAATATCTCTTCAATACTCATCTTGAATTGAACATTCTCGATCAAGACCTGCGCACAGAATATTACGGCCGGATCGTGGGCCTCACCAACATGCTGAGCGGCATTTTCCAGTTCGTTGGGGGATTTGTTTTAATTCATTTCGTTGGGATGAAGCGGAGTCATTTCCTCATCCCCTTTATCTTAGCCCTAAGCGGCCTCTTTTCTTGGGCCCTGCCCACCTTTGCCATCGTCAGTTTTTCTTTCCTCTTTGTGAAATCGATTGACTTTTCCCTCTTCGGCGTCCTCCGCGAAATGCTCTACGTCCCGCTCAAACTCGATGAGAAATACCGCGCCAAGGCAATCATCGACATCTTTGCCCACCGCACCTCAAAAGCCCTCGTTTCCCTTTGCGTCCTTGCGCTCCAAGCCCTCGCCGGCGCCGCCCTCCTCCCCAGCGTCAACGCCCTTTCCATCGCCGTCTTCATCGCCTGGATGG
>DATIHQ010000004.1:0-13064 GCA_035480535.1 Chlamydiales bacterium | reverse complement strand
GATTTAACGATGTCGATGCTGGAGCGCTTGGCCCAAATTTCTAGCTGCTCAACTGCGGCTGCGCGAAACGTGTCTCCTGCGGCGATGAGCACTTTTTTCCCCGAAGTGCGATAGTGAGAGGCGAGCTTTGCAATCGAGGTGGTTTTTCCGCTGCCATTGACGCCGACGATGAGAATGATGTGGGGAGAGGCGCGTTGAGCTGGTTTTGCAGGGGGAAAGAGTTTGAGGAGCTCTTCTTTGACAAAAGAGAGGATTTGGTCGGTGGTGAGAGAGGGGGATTTGCGGCTGAGGGTGCGAATCTTGTCGACGAGCTCAGCAGATGTGGCGGCGCCTAGGTCGGCCTCGTAAAAGAGTTGTTCCAGCCGATCAAAGGCCTTTTCGTTGTAGCCATTGGAAAAAATAGAGCTGATTTTCTGGGAGAGGGCCGAGGCGAGTTTTTTAAAAAACGTAAACATTCTTTTGAAAGAGTTGCTTGGAATGCCTATTCTATCACATAAGGGGATTTAGAGGTTTACCCTATGAATTTGCACGAGTACCAGGCAAAAAAAATTTTAAAGAAGTATGCGATTCCCATCCCCGTATTTGGTGTCGCCTCAACTGTTGAAGAAGCGAAGCAGATCGCCCATGAATATCACCTAAATGAAGCGGTGTTAAAGATCCAGGTTCATGCGGGAGGTCGGGGAAAGGCGGGCGGGGTCAAATTTGCGAAGAATAAAGAGGAAATTGCCCAACTTGCAAAAGCGATGATCGGCATGACCATCGTGAATGAGCAGACGGGGCCCCAGGGAGTGGTGGCAAAAAAGGTGCTGATCGCAGAGCCGGTGAAGATTGAGAAAGAATATTACTTGGGAGCGGTCGTGGATCGGGATCGGGCCGTTCCCACGCTGATCGCCTCGCCTGAAGGGGGAATGGAAATCGAGGAAATCGCAAAGAAGATGCCCGGGAAAATCTTGAAGATCCCTTTTGGCTTTGATGGAAAATTGCGCTCCTATCAGCTCCTTCGTTTAACGAAATTCATGGGATGGACAGGCGATCTGGCCAAAGAAGGGGCGATCATCGCGCAAGAATTGGCGAAATGTTTCATCGAGACAGATGCCTCTTTATTGGAGATCAATCCGCTTGTGAAAACAGCGAAAGGGGAGCTGTACGCTCTCGATGCGAAGTTAAGCGTCGATGATAATGCGCTTTTTCGGCACAAAGAGATCGCCTCTTTTTATGATCCGAGCCAAGTTTCGCCTCAAGAGGCCGCCGCGAAGGAATTTGATCTCGCCTACATCGCCATGCATGGAGACATCGGGTGCATGGTCAATGGGGCAGGGCTTGCGATGGCGACGATGGATATCATCCAACTGCATGGAGGCAAGCCGGCGAATTTTCTCGATGTGGGAGGAGGCGCCTCCAAAGAAAAAGTAGCAGAAGGATTCCGGATCATTCTCTCCGATCCCAAAGTAAAGGCCGTTTTGGTCAATATTTTTGGCGGCATCATGAATTGCGCCACGCTGGCTGAAGGGGTGATTCATGCGGCCAAAGAATCTCATGTTAAAATTCCCGTTGTGGTTCGCATGGAAGGGACCAATGTAGAGGAAGGAAAGCGTCTTTTTAAAGAGAGCGGCCTAAAAATCACCACAGCGGAAAATTTAGAAGAGGCGGCCGTAAAAGTGGTTGGGAGAAAATAATGGCGATTTTGGTGAATAAAAAAACGAGAGTGATCGTCCAGGGCATTACCGGCCAAGCAGGGCGCTTCCACGCGGAGCAATGTAAAGAATATGGGACCAAAGTGGTGGGAGGCGTAACGCCCGGAAAAGGGGGACAGGAAGTGCTTGGATTGCCCGTTTTCGACACCGTTTGGGAAGCCAAAAAAGCCACCAATGCCGATGCCACGCTGATTTTCGTTCCAGCTCCTTTTGCGGCGGATGCCATTTTTGAAGCGGAAGAGGCGGAAATCCCTCTGATTATTTGCATCACGGAAGGGATCCCTGTGCGCGATATGTTGGAAGTGAAGCGGGTGATGAATGCTTCGAAAACATCCCGATTGATTGGCCCGAATTGTCCTGGAGTGATCACTCCGGGAGAGTGCAAAGTAGGGATTATGCCCGGCTACATTCACAAAAAAGGAAAAGTGGGGATCGTTTCTCGTTCCGGAACGTTGACCTATGAAGCGGTTTGGCAAACGACCCAATTGGGCCTCGGCCAATCGAGCTGCGTGGGGATTGGAGGAGATCCGCTGAATGGGACCAATTTCATCGATGTATTGAAGCTATTTCAAGAAGACCCTGATACAGAAGCCGTTTTGCTCATTGGAGAGATCGGCGGCGATGCGGAAGAGCTGGCCGCGGAATGGATTCACCGCCACTTTAAAAAACCGGTGGCTGTTTTTATCGCAGGGGCGACGGCGCCTCCAGGAAAAAGAATGGGGCATGCCGGCGCCATTATTTCTGGCGGAAAAGGAACTGCTGCAGATAAATATGCTGCTTTTAAACGGGCGGGCGCTACAATTACTGAGAATCCCGCCAAAATGGGAGAAGCCGTTTTAAGAGTGTTGCAGAAATGATTGTATTTCCCGGGCGAATTCCCATTGCCATCCATCCCTTTTTCTGGCTTTTTGCCGCCCTCATCGGCTGGTTAAATAGCGGCACTCTTCTCGGCATGTTCATTTGGGTAGGGATCATCTTTTTTTCTGTCCTTTTTCATGAATTTGGCCACGCGATCACCGCCGTTTGTTTTAAACAAAAGGCAAATATCCAACTGATTGCCCTTGGCGGCGTCACCACATTCGATGGGCCCAAGCTCAAATTTTGGCAGCAATTCATCATCACCTTCAATGGCCCCCTTTTTGGCTTTATTCTCTTTCTTTTGGCGACGCTTGTCTTGCAGCTCAATTGGACCCAGTGGCCCACTCTCTTTGGGATCTTGAAGGCAACGCAAATCGCCAATCTCTTTTGGACGGTCGTCAATCTCCTTCCCGTGCTCCCTCTCGACGGAGGGCAGCTTCTTCGGATTTTCCTCGAGGCCAATTTTGGGATTAGGGGGTTTAAAGCCGCTTTAATCATCGGCACTGTAATCGCCGTTCTCATCTCGTTTTATTTTTTTATCATCCAAGCCTTTCTCGCCGGCGCCTTTTTCTTCCTCTTTGCGTTTCAAAGCTTTGATTCCTGGCGCAAGAGCCGCCATGCGAACCGGAGTGACCGAGATGATGGCAATCGGCAGTTGATGATCCAAGCGGAATCAGCTCTTCAGGAGGGGAATCTCGACGAGGCCAAACGTCTCTTAGAAGAAGTGCACGAAAAGGCAGCAGGCGGAATGCTCGGTCACGCAGCATCGCAATATCTCGCCTTCATCGCCATGAGAGAAGGCCGGCGCAAAGATGCCTATGATCTACTCCTCCCCGTTAAAGAAGATCTCACAGATGATTCGCTTGCGCTTCTCCACCAGCTCGCGGCTGAGCAAAAAAACTATTCTCTCGTGGCGGAGCTTTCTGCGCCCTGCTATCAAACGGCTCCCAGCCAACAAATGGCGCTCCACAATGCTCGCGCCTTTGCGGCCCTCAAGCAGCCAAGACCCGCAGGCGGCTGGCTCCAAACAGCCTGGCAGGAAGGCTCATTTGATCTCAATGCTCTCCTCAACGAAGAGGAATTTCAAGCCATCAAAGATCATCCCGATTTCAGACAATTCATTGCGCCCTTGAAAAACAAAGACGACTAGATTATACCCATCAACTCAATGAAAACATCGATCCTATTTCTCCTTTTTCTCACCGCCTGTCTAACGGAGACGCCCGTTGGGCAGATCAATTCATTGGAAAAGAAATTGCAGTCAGCCGAATCGACCAAGGAGAAAACGGATAAAGAAATTGTCGCTCTCACCGACCAAATCCGCAGGGCCAAGCTCGCCCTCATCCGCAAGAGAGTCGATGAGTTTCAAACCAAGCAGCCCCGTGCGGAGCCCTCCACACTCTTCCTAACAGAAAGGGAAGCGCTCTACGAGATGATCCAGCACGGCGCCTACGTAGCAGAAGCCCAAGTCGAATTGGACAGAATCCTGCGGCTTATTACCCAACTGAGTGACAGATAGGCTTCTTGTCAGAACTTTTGGTTACAAGAAATTGAACGGTTCTCATATTCTGGTCGGTTCCTGTTGAGGTTGATATGAAGTTATGGATTTGGTTTTTTCTTTTTGGAACGGTCTATGCAGGAGATGCCGAGATGAAAAAAAGTTATGTGCGCGATATGAGTATTCCTCCGGATTTTTCTTTAGTCCCCGCTTGTTACGGGAAAGTAGCAAATGAGGATTGCCCTCTCATACAACATGTTCAGGAGGGCATCGAGCAAGCATCTCGGGAAATGGGAAGACTTTCACTTGAAGTGCTGAAAATTGATGGGATGACGAGCGCAAAGGGGAGATATCTCCTCAATCATCTCTGTTCCTTACCAAATGCTGTGTATCTTGAAATTGGTTCTTGGAAGGGCTCTTCTTTTGTTTCAGCTCTTTACCACAATGAAGGCCTTCGGAAGAGTTATGCTATAGAAAAATGGGTCCGTTTTGCGGATAATGGTTTTGATTTTGGCGATGTCCGCGATGAGTTTTATGCCAACGTTCGAGCGCATTTACAAGGGTTGTCATTCAAGGTCTTTGAAAATGATTGTTTCTCTCTGAATTTGAATGAAATACCAGAAAAAATCACCATCTATTTTTACGATGGGGAACATCGCAAGAAAGATCAAAAAGAAGCTTTTACCTATTTCAATGATCGATTGGCATCTGAGTTCATTGCGATTGTCGATGATTGGAATTGGGAAAGCACAAGAAGCGGGACATTCGAAGCCTTTGATCAACTCGGCTATAAAGTTCTCTTCGAGCAATATCTCCCTGCAAATTTTGACGGAGATACAGCGAATTGGTGGAATGGGATGTATGTCGCTGTAATCCGGAAATCCAAATAAAAAAGGCCGGGGAAATCACCCTATATACTACTGAAGATGGACAGGCTTCTATCCAGCTCAGAGCTTGTGAAGGAACCGTTTGGATTAGAAGAAGCCAGCTTTCTAAACACCTCTTCGACCTCACTATTCCAGCTAGGCAAGTCTTTGAAGATACTATCAGCAGTACTTTCTAAATACAATTGATGAGCTGCTTTAAGACCATTTCTCAAAAAAGGGATCAGACGAGGATGTGGCTTCGATTTCGGCAAGACATTCACTAACCGATCCGTCAAAGGGCCTCCACCGCGTTGCTTTGTCGCTGCCAACCAATCCGCTGTAGCTTCTAACATATTATTTTGAAGGCGTTCATCAGAAAAATGGTCAATATATCCTTTCTCTCTATAAGACTCATAATGGTGTTCTTCATGCTGATGAATTTCCCATGCCGCTAAAAAGGCTGCCTTGTCGCTTATCTGTCTGCCTCCCCTAAAGTAACGAACATACCCCTCAAATTGTTCTGCACTAAGCTTGCAAAGATCATGACGTAGCAATTGTTTTGCTGGGGCTCCTAACGCAATTCCAAACTCATATACATACTGTCGATGAATTTTCAACTCTGCAACAAAGAAAAGCATTTGACGAGCCGTTTCCACGTCCATGTTTTGCACCCTTTGAATGGCTTCGTCATGATCAGCAAGACAGGCTTTAATTTCCGACTCTTCGAGGCCAGCATTTTGAAGAATGTCAATAACGCGCATGCGTGTTTCTTCTAACAGAAGGGGAGTGAGAACTGAAGCAACCTCTGGAGAAAGGTCTCTACTCAGCGTTTTAAACTCTTGAATTTTTTCATCTTGTTCCTCACGGCTTATTTGAGCATCTAACTCTACTTCATTTAGAAAATATTGAAAAAGAGCTTGAACCTGTTCTGATTTCTGAAGTAAAGCTGGCGTTGCGGCCAATTGATGTTTCATTCTTCTGATAGAGGCCCGTTGCGAAGAAGTGATTTCAGTTGAAACCGTGAATGAAGCCGCTTTAGGTGTATTCGCAGGCAGAGTAATGGGCGAAGCGAGCAGTGGCAATGCTAACAAAACAGAAATTTTTTGATCCATTATGAAATAACCAATTTAATTAGATTTTTTAAATACTATATATTCAATGTTTGTTTTTTTCAAGTGATAATTAATATTTTTATGGTTACTATTATAAATATCATAAACATTTTTGTTCTATACTAAAATTGAACGGAGGTGGGGAGAATTGAACTCTGCTGTAGCAAAAATAGCAGTGACAATCTGTGGCTAAGCCACTGGAAGCCTGTTAGTTCAGCTTAATCGTGTAGTACCGCTGGTAATTCTGGTAGCGAGCGATCAGGATGATGTGCTTCTTGTCGCCGAGCTCTTTGAGCGCGCTTTCAAACTCTGCGGTATTGTGAACGGGTTTTTGGTTGCTCCAGTCGACTGCTACGCCAGTGATGAGATAGCCGGGACGGAGGCCTGCGAGGGCGGCGGGGGCGCCTGGTTTTACTTTAGAGATAACGACGCCGGCGACTTCAGATGCAAAGCCAAGTTTGGAGGACCATTCTGGCGTGAGATTTTCTAGCTCGATGCCGAGTTTTTGGGGGAGCTCGCCGGCGATGACTTCTCCTTCACTTTGGGAGCCGAGAGTGACAGAGAGGGTCATCGGTTTGCTGTTGCGAAGGATTTTTAGCTTGATGGGGGTGTTGGGGTTCATGAGCGCAATGTCATTGCGGAACTTAGCCACGTTTTTGACTGGCTTATCATTGTATTGGAGGACGACGTCGCCTTGGAGGAGGCCTGCTTTAGCGGCAGGGGAATCTTTGACGACATCGGAGATGAGGATCCCTTCTTGTTTTTCAAGCCCCATCGCGTCGGAGAGCTCTTTATCCATCGGCTGGAGGAGGATGCCGAGATAGGCCCGCTTGACGATGCCATTATTGACGATTTGGTCGACGACGTTTTGGGCCATCTTGCTGGGAATGGCGAGGCCAATGCCCATGTAGCCGCCGCTGCGGCTGAAAATAGCTGTGTTTACGCCGATCAATTGCCCTTGAAGGTTGAGAAGGGGACCGCCCGAATTGCCTGGGTTGATCGCCGCATCGGTTTGGATGAAATCTTCATAGGAGGCGATGCCGAGATCTTGGCGCCCTTTTGCGCTGACAACGCCGACGGTGAGAGTGGCTTCCAGGCCAAATGGGTTGCCGATGGCGACGACCCATTCGCCGATTTTAAGGACGTCTGAATCGCCAAAGGAGAGATAGGGGAGATTTTTCTCTTCAATTTTGATCACGGCGAGGTCGGTTCGGGGATCGGAGCCTTTCACGGTCGCAGGGTATTCTTTTCCATCGCCTAAAGTGACGGTGATTTGAGCGGCATCTTTAATGACGTGGTTGTTGGTGACGATAAAGCCATCTGCGCTGACCAAAAAGCCAGAGCCGCCGGAGAGCTGCTGTTGAGGGGGCTGGCCAGGCTGCCCTTGAAAAGGCTGTTGCTGTTGGAAAAATCTGCGGAAGAAATCGTCCCCAAACATATCGAACGGGTTCATAAAGTCTTGCTGGGGAACGGAAATTTGCGTCTTGATAAACACAGTGGCAGGCATCGCTTTCTCTGCGATCTGCGTGAAGGCCTGCGAGGTTTCCTCGAGAAGATTTATGGCGCTGGTCGCTTTCCCTTTATTTTTAGCTTCCGCAGAAAAACCGGAAGCGGCGATCGCCAACATCCCGACGAAAGTGATGATCCATTTTTTTTGCAAAAGCATAGTGATCCCTCGTTTAGATTAGATTATACGGATTTAGGCCACTTTATTCAATAGCCTGAATCGGGCTCGGGCTCGCACGCGGGCTCGGGCTCGTAAATATTATTCAATAGCCTGAATGGGGAGAGGATGTTTCAATTTGCTCTTTTCTTTTTCCAGAAGCTCTTGTCCGAGGAATGAAATGAGGGTTCTTGGATGGGGGAGGAGAAAATATTTGACGGCGTCGGCGATTTCTTGGCGCGTCGCGGAAAGAATTTTTTGTCGGTAGGCTTCCCGAAGCTCCCAGCTACGGCCCGCTTTCTTCCACGAATAAGCGACCATGGCGCGCGCGCCGGGAGGAACGGGGGCATCGAGCGTTTGGATTACGCCGAGTTTCGCCTCTTCGAGTTCTCTCTCATTGAAGCCGCAAGAAGCAATTTTCTCGAGGGCTTTTTGAAAGGCGTCGATCGTCTTAGATAGATTGGGATCGCGGTAGGAATAGAAATTGAAATTTCCCGTGCTGGGGGAGTAGGTGGCGCCGCTGCCGTATGCGCCTCCTTTTTCTCGAATCTCCTTGTGGAGGATGAGATTTTCCAGGAGCTCTGTAGAAATCAAAAGAAGGGGAGAGGCGGGGTCTTTATACGAAGCGGTGCGGAAGGCTGAGGCGGTAAAGGCGACAGGCGCGGAAATCAGGCGCGCATGCGCTTCAACTTTCGGGAGGGGATAATTTCCCCGCCAGGGAGTAAAGGAATGGCTTGGAAGCTCTTTTGCCAATTCGACAAGGGGGAGCTGTTTCAGTTGCTCTCGATCGCAAGAGAGGACGAGTTGGGGATTTTCTAGCCCCAAAAGCAGTTTTTGGATTCTTTGGAGATCTTTGAGGAGGTTTCTGTCGAACTTTTTGGCTAGGCGCTGGATCAATTGAAAATAGGGGAGACCATACCATTGATCGAAGACAAATGAGGGAAGGGAAAATCCGCTTAGAGAAGTTTGGATCGCGTAGCTCAAGGCATTTTTGACAAAGCGGTTTTGAAGATCGGTTGCATGGAGCTGGAGCCACTCTTTAATTCGCTCTTCATCGGTAAAATCGGCTTTGGCAGCGTAGTCGGTAAAAAGAGAAAAGAGCTTTTTGCTATTGCGATAGAGCGCTTTTCCCTTGAGAGAAAAGGTGGGGCGGCAAAGATTTGGATCTTCCTGGGTCACGTGAAGAGAAAGGGAGGCGTCGAATCCGCCGATATAAGCCTGTTGATAAGCGAGATTTTCCGCGTAGCTCCGCCCACCGCAGCCGATTTCTGGGATGAGACGGGTGAATAAAGAGAGAAGAGACAGGTCGGCAAGGGGAATATCGGGTAAATCGAAGATCAAATCTGCATAGAGGATTTGGTTGGTGAAACAATCGCAGTGATAAACGGTCATGTCTCCCACTTTCGTTTCAGAAAGGGGGAAATCGCGTGCATCGGGCGGCACATCGCGCAGCGTGACTTTCGGGAGGCAGTCGAGCGATTGATTTTCTACCGCTTCTTGATAGGCGGCGAGCTCTTTGGATTGCTGAACGAGATGCTCTTCCTCTTTTTCTGTAAAACGGGCGCGGATCGCCGCAAGGCGCGCTTGTTCCTCTTCCTGTTCCTCTTTTTCCAATTTTGGATCAGGGCGGAAAATCAGCTGCACAAAATGGGGATTATCGAGGATATATTTTTGTAAAAGATCGGGGAGATATTCAGGATCGGCTAAGCGCCCCCTCAAATCCTCAAACAGCGTATGAATCAGGAGGGCATTTTCCGCTTCGCTCCCATGTTGTTTAATCAGCGCCGCTCGCATGAAAAGGGTTAAGCCAAAAGGGCCTCCTTCAGCGCCAATTTCCATTCGCTGGAACTCGAGTTGATGGATCGAGGCTTCCATTTCTTCCGCTGAGAAAACAGCCGCCTTTAAGGCATCGAAGAGAATGGTTTTCAAGGCATCGGCATCTTTTTCTTCGCATCCTTTGCAGACAATGGCCCAAGGAACTTCGCTCATTTCTACATCCATCGTAGATTCCACCTGCGTGCAAAGCCCTGATTTAAGCAAGGCCAGTTTTACGGGCGAGGCATCGGTGTCGGTGAGGATGCTGTCGAGAAGGGACAAGGCGAGAAGTTCCGCTTGATCTGAAATGGGTGCAGTGAGCCAGGCAAAGACGATTTGCGTCTTCTTTTTGAGAGATTCTTTCTTCGCAATGGGATAGCGGGAAAGAGCGGTTATCGGCGCTTGATAGCGGGGCTGGCGGGGCAGGGGAGGCAGGAGAGGAATTTTCGGCGCCCCCTTCAAGGCTTTCTCAGCAATGAAATCGAGATGTTTGGCTAAAGGAAGGTTTCCATAAAAAAAGAAGAGGCATCGAGAGGGGTGATAGAAAAAGCTGTGGAATTCGACCAATTCTTCATAGCTTAAGAGGGGGATGACTTTCGGATCGCCCCCTGAATTGTGGGCATAGGGAAGATCGGGAGTCAAGTTTTTGGAAAGGGCTTCCCAGAGGCGCGATTCAATCGAGCTCATCGCCCCTTTCATCTCATTGTAGACCACTCCCTGGAATTGCAGAGCCCCTTTTGGATTCTTTGGATCGACGAACTCAAGGCGATGTCCTTCCTGCAGAAAGCTCACTCTTTTCAGTTCGGGATGAAACACGGCATCTAAATAGACCTCCAGGAGGTTATAGAAGTCTTTTTCAACCTGGGAGCTCGCTGGGTAGCAGGTAAAGTCTTGCCCCGTCAAGGCATTCATGTACGTATTCAAGCTCCTCCGCGTCATGGCGAAAAAGGGGTCTTTCACGGGGAATTTCCTCGACCCGCAGAGAACCGTGTGTTCCAGAATGTGCGCCACGCCATTTGAGCTAGCCGGCAAGGTCTGAAAGGAGAGACAAAAGAGGTTTTCGGGGTCGTCATTGGCAATATGCATCACCCGCGCCCCTGTCGGCTGGTGGATCAGCTCCACTAACGTGCTCTGCAGTTCATTTAGAGGCAGATACTTAGTGAAAACAAAGTCGTGATACGTTTGACCTGGGGCAATTGACATGATGCATTGAATTTACCGCTAAAAAGCCTTTTCTACCAGGTCTTTTTGTGTCGGGAAACGATTCTTGCGCACTCTCGGGCCATGTAGTTGCATTCGCCGAGGAGCAGCAAGAGATTGTTTTTATCTCGAATTAAGGTTTGGGTCTTGACTTTTCGTTTTACGTCGGTTTTCAGCTTGCTCCAAGCCTTATCTACTTTCATTTGAAGGGCTTTGTAGGCTTTCCAATGGGTTTTTCGGTTAGCCGCTCCCCATTTACCTGTTTTTTGTTTTGCTTTACGTTTTTTTCGTTTGGCCATTGGGGTCTCCTTGCGGGGGTGTCCTTTCAAAGGTAATTATATAAAAACTATTAAATAAAATAAATAAAAATTTAAATTTCTTCTTCTATGTTCTGAATGAGGATCGTCTCTCTCGTCTTGAGCTCATCCATTTCTATATTATCCATTTGGATCTGGGTGAGAAGCATGCTGTATTGGGGATCGCTCGCAGGGAGATCGTTGATGAAGGAACGCATCATGGCAATTCGCTGCTGGAGGAGATTTTGCTCCATTTGATTGACATCTAACTCTTTCTGCAAAAGAGATTTGACGTCGTGAGCCTCTTGAACATAAGCCTGTTCCACCGAAGGATTCGAAAAATCAGGAGCACTTTCTTTTTTCGGAAGGAAGGGCTGCATTTTGAGGAATCCTCTGTTATACATTATTATATTAATTTGTTCAAAATAATTATATAAACATTAATATAATTGCATAGTAACTTGAAAATGAGGGAGTTGGAGGGGGAGGAAAAATTTTCCTATGACAAAAAAAGGATTTTTTGTAGCCTCTCAAGGTCTTGCGTTTAACACGGAGGTATTTATGCGCAAATTTGTTCTGGTAGCAGTAAGTTGTTTTGCAGTCTGTGCGGCCTATGCCGATGAAGAAGAAGTTGTCGTCACTGAAGAGGTGTCTGTACAAGCTGAAAACCCAAGCGCGAATTTCAATTGCGATTGCCACAAGGGCAAGGGCAAAGGCAAGTAAAGTAAAGGGGGGGCGGCAATGCCCCCTAATTTTACCAGGTGAGAGAGGAAGAGGATTGATACTCGGTGACGCGGGTTTCGAAGAAGTTCTTCTCCTTGCCGAGATCGATCGTTTCGCTCATCCAGGGGAAGGGGTTCTTCGACTTGTAAAGCGCTTTGAGGCCGATGCGCTCGAGGCGGCGGTCCGCAATGTATTGCACGTAGTCGCGGAACATCGGCGCCGTCAGGCCGAGAATGCCGCGCGGCAGGCAATCTTCTGCATATTTGATCTCTAGCTCGACGGCGTGTTTGATCTTTTCGACAATATTAGCTTGGAAAGCGGCTGTCCAAAGGGCTTGATTTTCCTCTTTAATTCCATTGATGAGGTCGATGCCAAAGTTCAGGTGGACCGTTTCGTCCCGCAGGATGTATTGGAACTGCTCTCCAATGCCCACCATCTTGTTTTGGCGCAAGAAGGAGAGGATCATCGCAAATCCGCTGTAGAAGAAGATCCCTTCCATGATGATGTAGAAGCCGATCAAATTTTCCAGGAACTTTTGCGCGCCTTCTGGCGTAGAGGTAGAAAAGCCGGGCTTTAAGATATCCTCGGTGAGCTCCATCTCGAATTTATCTTTGTTGTTGATCGAGTTGATCTCATTGTACATGTTGAAGATTTCGCCATGATCCAAGGTGAGAGATTCCACAATGTAGAGGAACGCGTGGGTGTGGATCGCCTCTTCAAAGCCTTGTCTCAGCAAAAACTGGCGCGCTTCTGGGTTTGTGATGTGGCGGAAAATAGCCAAAACAATGTTGTTTCCGACCAGACTCTCTGCGGTGGAGAAGAATCCCAGGTTCCGCATGATGACGCGCCGCTCATCTTCGCTTAAATTCTTCGATTTCCAGAGCTCAATGTCTTTTCCCATCGCCACTTCATTGGGCATCCAATGGTTGGCGCACCCATTGAGGTAATGTTCCCAAGCCCATTTGTATTTCAGCGGCAAAAGCTGGTTGACATCCACTGCATAGCAATTGATCAGCTTCTTCTCAGCTACTTTGACTCGTTTGTCAGTCCCTTTTGTCTTTGTCATATGTCTCTCTCTTTTATCTTTTTATTATTGACAACTTTCGCAAGAACCATCGATAGGGCAGGCTTTGGGAGGCTGTTCCTCTTCCGCTTGCCGCTCTACAGTGATGTTGCTTGAAGCTGATTTATTTTTCATCCAACGAGGTTGCAGGCCACGCTTGTTAATGTCCACAGTGGATTTTTCAATCTGCGTCGCGCCTAAAGTGCGAAGGTAATAGGTCGTCTTCAACCCTTTTTCCCAAGCGAGCATATACATTTGATGCATCTTTTTACCGCT
>DATIHQ010000003.1:0-19578 GCA_035480535.1 Chlamydiales bacterium | reverse complement strand
AGGGCGTGGCCGGTGGGGGTTTTGAGTTTGGCGATTTGTTCGGGAGTGCCCTGGCCAATCAGCTCGCCGCCATGGATGCCGGCGCCGGGGCCTAGATCGAGGATCCAATCGGCGGTTTTGATGAGGTCGAGATTGTGCTCGATGATGAGGACGGTATTTCCCTTATCGACGAGTTGCTGCAGGACGGCGATCAACTTGTCAATGTCGTGGAAATGAAGGCCGGTGGTGGGCTCATCGAGAATGTAGATCGTTTTACCTGTGGGAGGGCGGACGAGTTCCTTGGCGAGTTTAATTCGCTGCGCCTCCCCGCCGGAGAGAGTCGTCGAGGGCTGTCCCAAAGTGAGATAATTAAGCCCCACCAAGCTCAGGAGCTCTAGCTTGCGCCGAATCGAGGGAATCGCTTCAAAGAGTTCGAGAGCGTGTTCTACGTCAGTTTCTAGAATATCGTGGATTGATTTTCCTTTAAAATGGACCGAGAGGATTTCAGGTTCAAAGCGCTTTCCTCTGCATTGAGGACATTCGACCCAGGCATCTTCCATAAAGTCCATATCGATCCGCACCTGGCCAAGGCCGCCGCAATAGGAGCAGGAGCCCTCTTTTACATTGAAGCTAAAGTGGCCAGCGGTGAAGCCGCGCAATTTACTTTCGGGGAGTTCTGTGAAGAGATCGCGGATTTCATCGAAAAGCTTGATGTAGGTCGCCGCATTGGAGCGGGGCGTGCGGCCGATAGGGGATTGATCTACGGCAATCACTTTGTCAATGTGTTCAATGCCTTCGATTTTTTTATGAGTGCCGACAGCCAAAGCCGCGTGATGAAAATGATTGGCGAGTGCGGGATAAAGGACATCGGCAATCAGCGATGATTTTCCCGACCCAGAAACGCCGGTGACGCAAACAAGTACGCCAAGCGGGATCGAAGCGGTGAGGGATTTTAGATTATGATGCGTTGCGCCGACGATGGTGATTTTTTCCTCAGAAATCGGACGCCGTTTTTTGGGAATCTCGATCTTGAGTTTTCCAGAGAGATATTGTCCTGTAATCGAGCGGGGATTGGCGATGATATCTTGCACAGTTCCGTGAGCGAGAATTTCCCCTCCATGCTGTCCTGCACCTGGCCCCACATCGACGATGCTATTGGCGGCGAGCATCGTATCGACATCGTGCTCTACGACGAGCACCGTATTTCCCTGATCGCGCAGACGATGGAGCGTACCGATCAATTTGTGATGATCGACGGGATGAAGGCCGATCGAGGGCTCGTCGAGGATATAAATCGCCCCGACCAATCCCGCGCCGATCTGAGAGGCGAGCCTCACCCGCTGCGACTCTCCGCCGCTCAATGTAGGGGAAGTGCGATCCAGCGAAAGATATTCAAGCCCTACGTTAATCAAGAACTGATACCGCCCCCGAATTTCTTTTAAGAGCTCTTCGGCGATTTTCATTTCGATCGCCGGCAATTTCAGCGCTTTGAAAAAAGCAAGCGCGTCAGACAGGGGCATTGCAGTGATTTCAGCAATCCGTTTTCCCTCCAGCTGCGCCGTTGCTGGATAGGGCTTGATGCGCGCTCCATGACACGAAGGGCAGATCCCTTCCGTCATCAGCTCTCCCATTTTTTTTCGATAGAGATCGCTCTTGGCAGCATTTAATCTCTCTCTCGCCTCGTGGACGACCCCCTGCCATTTCACATATTCGTACCACTTCGTATGCTTGGTGGGATGGACGAAATACATCCGCGTCCACTTCTGTTCTGTTCCATACAAAAAGACTTGTTTGGCTTTCTCGGGTAAATCTTTCCAAGGCGTCGTCACTTTAAATTTATTCAACCGCGCGAGGTTGTCGTAGATATTTCCATATCTCACTGTCTGATAAGAACTTGCGATCGAGCAGCAATCTTCGCTGATGCTTAAATCGGGATTGATCACCCGCGAGAAATCGAATTCTGCAGTGATTCCCAACCCGTGGCAAGTGGGGCACATCCCCGCCGGGTGGTTAAAAGAAAAATCATGTGGCTCGAGCGGGCCATAAGAAATTCCCGATTTTGGCGAATAGGCAAATTGGGAAAAGAGAGTTTCCTCTCCCGTATCGGGAAAGAAAACGCTGAAAAAGCCTTTGCCGATCTCAAGCGCGCTATGCACAGCCTCGGCAATGCGCGACCTCGATTCTTCGTTCACCACCAATCGATCCACTACAATATCGACATCGTGCGCCTCTTTTGGATCGAGGGCGATTTCTCCGCCTAATTCTACCCAAGACCCATCCACTCTCAGCCGCATAAAGCCCTTGCTCAACAGCTCGGCGAAGTCTTCTTTAAACTCCCCCTTTTTCCCCTTCGCAAAAGGGGCCAAAACCACAATCTTCGATCCCTCCTCAATCGCCTGTACGCGCGCCAAAATCTTTTCGCGGCTCTGCGCAGCCACCGGCTCGCCGCTCACAGGACAATGGGGCACCGCCACCCGCGCATACAAAACGCGCAGGAAGTCATAAATTCCGGTCATTGTCCCAACGCTAGAGCGGGGCGTTCTGCCAGCCAGCTTTTGTTCAATGGCGATGGTGGGGGCAATTCCCGAAATGCTCTCCGCCTCAGGCTTGGGCAACTCGGTCAAAAATCTTCTAGCCTGGTGGGACAAAGATTCGATGTATCTTCTCTGTCCCTCCACATAAATCGTATCAAAAGCGAGCGACGACTTGCCCGATCCGGAGACGCCGGTAAAAACGACGAGCTGGCCTGTTTCGAGGGTCAAATTGACTTCTTTCAGGTTATGCACACGCACCTTTTTCAGGATGATTGGCCGATTTTTCATGAGAATTATTCTACCAAAACAGCACTTCCTGTAACATGAGATTATGATCATTCGCACAAAAATTGTCTGTACAATCGGCCCCGCCGTCTTAAGCTACGAGAAACTGCTCGCTTTGGCGGAAGCGGGAATGGATGTCGCCCGCCTCAATTTCAGCCATGGAACCCAAGCCGAACATTTGCGTACCATCGAAAATTTGAAAAAGGTCAGAGAAGAGCTCCAAAAACCGCTCGCCATCATGCTCGATACGCATGGACCCAAAATTCGAGTGGGGAAACTGCCGAATGATGCCATTCAGCTTAAAGCCAAACAGAGGATGAAGCTCGTTGCAAAAGAGGGGGGCAAGGCCGATGAAATCCCCGTTCATCCTGTGGAGATCCTCGATGTTGTCCATGTGGGAACCAAAGTTCTTTTTGACGATGGCTATATCATCTCTCAGGTGGTGAGCAAGAATGAGAAAGAAGTGGTCATTGAATTCCAGAACAGCGGCGTTTTGAAGAGCGGCAAGGGAGTCAATGTCCCGAATGTAAACGTTCCTCTGCCAGCGCTTGGCGAGGGGGATATCGATGACATTAAATTTGGCTGCAAACAGGATGTCGATATCATCGCCGGTTCTTACATCCGCTCCGCCCACCACATTTTGACGATTAAAGATCTGATTACAAAAGAGGGAAAGCCCGAAATTTTAGTCATCGCCAAGATTGAAAGTCCGCAGGGCGTTGAGAATTTCGATAGCATTGTCCAGGTGGCCGACGGAATCATGGTTGCGCGGGGAGATCTGGGCGTTGAGGTGGACTTGGCGCTCGTTCCCAAGCTGCAGAAAATGATGATCCGCAAGTGTTACCAGGCGTGCAAGCCAGTCATTACGGCGACCCAGATGCTTGAATCGATGATTACCAATCCAAGACCGACGCGCGCGGAGGTCTCCGATGTCGCCAACGCCATTTACGACGGCACTTCAGCTGTCATGCTTTCAGGTGAAACAGCGGTGGGCAAATATCCTGTAGAAACAGTGCAGCAGATGCGCAGAATTGTGGAGGAAGCGGAAGCCGACTTTGACTATCACTCCTTTTTTGATAAGAGCTCTCAAAGAGACTATCACGATCTCTCCTCTGCTGTTTCAGGAGCGGCTGTGAGAACGGCTTATAGCGCCGGCGCAAAGGCTATTTTTGCCTTTACAACCAGCGGACAGACAGCCCGCCTTGTCTCTCGCCTTCGCCCCTCGATGCCTGTCATTGCGGTGACGCCCAAAAAGAAAAACTATCACCAGCTCGCCTTTAATTGGGGCGTAGTTCCCGTCCTTTGCGAAGGATGCAGAAATGCGAAGGAAGCCTTTTCGGTAGCCAGCATGTATGCGATGGAAAAAGGATTGATCGCCTTTGGCGATGTCGTCGTCGTTACCGCAGGCGCCCCCTTTGGCAAGAAAGGGACCACCAACATGATGATGGTGGAAAGTGTCGGTGAAATTCTCGTCCGCGGCCACAAAGGCTTTGGCTCCAAAGTCAGCGGCAAAGTCCTCTTTGTCCTCGCCCCCGAAGGCTTCGATCCAGAAGACTTATCTGGCCGCCTCGTCGTCATTCCCCATTGCGACAACACCTTTTTGCCCATTCTCAAAAAAGCCTCGGGTGTTATTCTCCAGAACTACGTTGGCGACAGCGCCTCCGAGAAATATGCTGCTGTCATCGCGAAAACCTATGAAATTCCCGTCATGAGCCGTGCCGACGGCGCCATGACTCTCCTCCGCGAAGGAGAAGAGGTCACTCTCGATCCCCAAAAAGGTCTCATCTACCGCGGCGGCGAAGAATGTCCCACCTGCCCCATCTTGACGATGTGATAGTTATTTCTGAGGGGTTCTCGGAACCAATTGCACAAGTTGGCGTCCCTTGTCATCTTTTTTCACAACCGTTTTCCAACGGTAGTTAGTGACTGCAGATCTTTTAAGGATATCTTGAATAGCTCCTGTACTTAGACCGTGAGAGCCTTGTCCGGTAATTACATAGGTATTTGGGTCTTCTTTTTTGACGCCATATTTTCTGCTTGATAAAGCGTTATGGACTCCTACAGCAACATCATGATGCGCATCTGGAAAGTAAGCCATTTGAATCTCCTAAATAAGGCAACTATAATAGATGCGCAGATTTAAATTTTTCCAGAAAAAAATGTGGCTTTTCATTTATTTGGAAAAGAGGGCAATGGCGACGATAGGAGCGGTTTCGGCGCGGAGGATGTTTTTGTGGAGGCGCACGCCCTGCGCTTTTTGCTTGAGGAGAGTGAGTTCTTTTGGGGAAAAGCCTTTCTCGGGGCCGGTGATGAAGAGAAGGGGAGGCGCGGGATGATTGAGTGGATCGCCGGCTGGATCGCCGAAGAGGATTTTAGGGAAGGTGAGGAGTTGGTTGAATGAGGTGGGCTGGATGGAGGGGAGATCGAGCCGGCCACATTGTTTCATGGCGGAGATGGCGATGAAATGGAGCCGTTCGAGTTGGTGGGAAGAGAAAGTTTCCTTTTCTGAATGGTCGGCGGGATAGAGAAGAAAGGCTGCGGCGCCGAGTTCAGTGCCTTTTTCGATGATCCATTCGAGTTTAGCCATGCGCATGTAGGGGATGGCGAGTGTGACGGGGGCGGCGGGAGGCTTTTCTTGGTGGACGGCGAGGATTTCGAGGGTGGCTTGCCGCTTTTCGATGGAGGTGACTTTGGCTGTGGCGAGCGCGGAGCGGCCGTTGAGCAATTGCACTTCTTCGCCCGGGCGAATGCGCATGACGTGAGCGAGGTGGTGAAGTTCTTGCCCTTCGAGAGGGAGCGTATCGCCTAGATGGAATTCGGCGTTGAGATAGAATCGTTCAGCTGGCATTGGGGTGACTCCAAATGGAACCGGGGCGGCAAAGCGCCCGTTTAAAGACTTCGGAGAGATTCTCTTTTAGTTCTGGGGAGAGATGTTGGGCGGCGAGTGCGCGAAGCGTGGGGAGATCGAGCACTTCAAAGGCGCTAAATTTCTCATAGTGGCGGTGGATGGGGCGATAGGAAGTGAAATTAAAGATGAGCTTGAAGCGATAATCGGGGAGAAGTGTCTCGCTTGGGCGAGAATAGTAGATCGTTTCATTGGCCTCAATGAGGGGGCGATGGCGGTATTTAGCGGGGACGAGGAGGAAGAGAAAGTCGAGGGGATAGATGAGCTTGAGAGTGGCGAGGTGGGGATAAAGGGCTTCAAACGCGGACTCTTCTTCGGGGAGAATGATGCAGATGCAGTCTTGCCGAAAGCGCTTATAGAGAATCCCAAGTGTTTGCTGTTTCCATCGATTGTGCTGCCAAAGCCATTCGCCAGGGGAATGTTGAATGCTTTCCTGCAGAAGCGTGAGGAGGGAGTTCATGATCCGGATGACTTCTGTCTCTAGCGGCTGTTTTTGGTCGGGCCAAATGGGATCGGAATAGTGGATTTGGTAGCGGCCCTGGGCGCGGCGCGTGGCGGCAAAGAGGATGGGGCAGTTCGCTTTGTAGGAGAGAAGGGCAGGGGCCGTTGAAGTCCACGCTCTTCGTCCAAAAAAAGGAAAGGAATAGCCGCTATTGGGCATCCCTTGATCGCCCACGATGCCGAGGAAAGTTCCTTTCTTGAGCGCGCGAAATCCTTCCAGAACCGCATTGCGGGGTGCGATGATTTTGCCCCCATTTTTTTCTCTGATGGAGACGATCCAGTTATAGAGCCATTTGTTTTTAATCGGTTTTCCAATCGCGATGCCCCGCATGCGGGAAGTTCCATCGAGAAAAAGGGCTTCCCAGTTCGATTGATGGCCGCAGAAAAAAATGATTCCCTGCCCCTGTTTATGGAGCGCATTGGCCTGTTCGGGATTTTCGCAGCGGATGACGCGGGAAAAGTTGGTCTCGCGGGCAAATTTTGGATATTCCAGGCAATTGATCGCCAGGTTTTGGAATGATTGTTTAGCCATTCGAATGATCTGCTTGGGGCTCAAGGCGAGATCATTGGCAAGAGCGAGATTGCTCAGCGCCCGTTTTCGATATTCCCGCATGAAATAGAAGCCAAGCGAGCCCAAGCATTTGCCCAAACAATGGATCCAAGAATAGGGGAGAAGGCTTATGGGATAAGTCGCGCCGCGAATCAGGTAATAGATCCACTTTTCTCTATTCACAAGCCTCGATCAGGGTGCGCATTTGTTTAGAAAAATCGAGAGAGGCAACACTTTGGCGCCTTGCAGCGGCGCTCATCGGAGTCTTCCGCTCTTTTAAAGTGAGCTCCAGCGCATTGACCATCGAATCGGGCTCGAGAAGATCTTCAATGACCGCGCCATTTTCTTTTGTGAGGATTTCTGCGCCCCCATTTTGTTTTGAGGAGAGGACAAAAAGTCCCATGGCGAGCGCTTCTACCGTGACGTTGGCAAATGGATCGTAAAAGGAGGGGATGACGAGGACATCGGCCATTTGATAAAAGAGGCGGATCTCCGACTGCGCGCCGAAGAAGCGGACTTGGGTCTTTAAGCCGAGCTGCATCGCTTTGGCCCGATAAAGCTCCATTCGCTTGTCTTTGCCGACGACAGAGAGATGAAAGTCGCGCGTGGAGAGCCTAGAAAGCCCCTCCAATAAACGATCGAGCCCTTTCCGGAGGTATCCGTTGCCCACGAAGAGAAAATGAAAATGGCTGGGATCTAGGCCAAATTTTTTAAACCCCATTTCCCGCTTGTTTTCCCAATTTTGGAAGGCATCTGCCATTTCCTCCCATTCCACGCCATTGTGAATCACTTTGATTTTCTTTGGATCTACTTTGTAATAATTCAAAATTTCACTTCGAACCATATGGGAATTCGTAAAGAGCTTTTGCAGCGCCGGATTTTCAAAACCAGCCTGTTCCAATTCGAGAATTTTTCGATGCAAGGGATTGAAGCGGCAAATGAGGTATTTAAGGCGCCCTTCTGCAGCGATGCGGCTTTTTAGGTAGGCGGCGTGAACTCCGTTGCCGGCGCGGAGGTGGGTTTGGTGCCGATTGCGGTCCATTCCAAAAACCAAATCGGCCGGATTGTTTTTCAACCACGTTTGGACATAGCGATCGTATTGCTCTAGCCGAAGGAAAGAAGGCCATTTTGCAACGGATTCGCCCCCCAAAAGGCTCACGCGGGCTCCCTTTTCAGCAAAGGCAGCGGCAATTCGAGCTGAATATTTTTCTAAACCACCGCAGTGCCCCGCCCGCGATTTCAAAATGACGACATGCTTCTTCATCAGGGATAATTCTGAGGGGTTACAGAAATAGAATTCGCCTGAAGCTCGATTTTAAGAGAGAGTTTTTTGTTGTTGGGGGTGTAGAGGCGGAAGCGATTCATATAGTTGCGGAAGCGATTGCGGAGATAATCCTCTCGTAGGTGAGGCTGCACATCTCCCACTTCATCATTTGATTCGGACATCACTTTGGCGACATAGCGATCTTCCAATTCATGCGGGTACATAAATTGCGCATTCCAAAGGAGAGTTTCCCTCTCTGATTTTGGAGCGGCGATCACGACGACCTGGATCATGTCTTTGACTGTTTCGAGAAACAAGCGGCTCACTCTCTGGGCATATAGAGGCATAGTGATCATCTTGATGCCGTTCTTTTTCGCAATGAAATCATTGGCGGAGAGAGTATAGGTTTCAGGATTGAGAGTGTTGCTATATTTTGGAGGAAAGAAAACGGTGACTGGAAGGGCAGAGCCGATAGGCAAAAGATCTTGTCTAGAAAAGTCGATGCGGAGCGCCTTCGCCTGCACATCATCGATTTCGATCGGCGTTTCAGACAGAGAGGGGAGGCTGATTTTCTTCCATGAATTCGGAACAAAGAAACTGATCTCATCCACCTGTCCTTGCCGCTTGGAAGATTGAAGCGTATCGAGTTCCGCTCGAGAGATGTCGTTGAGATTAAAGGTCAATTTAAGTCCGCGCGTCTTGAGCCGCTTTACAGCCTCTTCAGGGCCATTGACAGTGAGGGAGAGCTGGTAGGGCCAAACATCGAGGAATTGATACCCTTTGGGAGCCTCTCCGATGGGCTGTGTGACAAGGATGGGGATTTTTTCGGTCACCAGTTTGCTTTGTTTCACAATCATATCAAAAGGAGCCACGCGGGAAATTGCTTTCGTCGTGTCGAATTCAGGGTTCAGGCCCACCAGATTCTTTTTGCCAATGGTCGCAATCCATTCGTTTGATTTTCCTGCGGCATCGACCACTACTTCCAGATCTTTCCCTGAGATTTCATCGAGAACCGATTTATTTCCAGTCAAAGTGAGGGGAATTTTCTTATTCAGAAGACCGTTCACCTGCATCCCCTCGATGGTTTTTTCGGGAGGGAGATTGGTCACGCGCACAGGAATGTTATGGACGATCTTGGTGACAGTCATTGAGTGACTTACGACCATCCAAATGATCATGGCCAGCATCGTAGAAATGAGCTTTCTCTGCCAGTTTTCTACCAAGAGGCGGAGGATAAAGGTTTTCATGTTTTCAACCATTCAAGAAGATTGAATCTATTTTGCAAGCTCATGCGCGGCGGAGGATTGAAGATACTCCGGACGATCCCTTTAAATCGATCGATTTTCACTCCCCGCGTCATAATTCCTTCCCGAGCAATCGAAACTTTTCCCGACTCTTCTGACACCACAATCACCAGCGAATCGGTCATTTGGCTCAAACCCAATCCTGCGCGGTGGCGTGTTCCCATCGATTTAGTCAATTGGGTCGAATCCTCAACCAACGGCAAAATGACCGCGGCAGCCAAAATATTTTTATCCCGCAGAATGACCGCTCCATCGTGCAAAGGGGTATTCGTAGAAAAAATCGTCTCGATCAGCTCGGGAGAAAATTCTCCATTCAGCACCACAGCTTTCTGCGCATATTCCTCTAATGAATCTTCATTTTCCAATACGACAAGCGCGCCGATTCGCTTCTCCGACATCCTGTACACGGAGCCCGCAAGCTGATCTAAAAACTTATCGAACTCGGTGATCTCCCGATAGCGGCGGCTCTTCAAACTCAGCTTCGACAGCGCCACCCTCAACTCTGGTTGGAAGATGATGATCAGCGCAATCACCGCCACATTGCCGATTAAAACCATGATTTTATGGAGCACAGGCAAATTGAACCAGCTCGATGCGATCAGAATCACCAAAAATGCACCCACGCCCAATACAAGATCCATCGATTTTGTATTCCAGAAGAACGAAAGGAGGTAATTGATCATCACAGTGATGATCACAATCTCAAAGAGGGGAGTGATCGAGTGAAAGAAGTCCATATCCGTAATCCATTTTAAAGAGTTGTTCGTTTGGTGGCAAGCTTTGAAAACCAGTCGGGAACGGTAACGCAAACGGTAACGGTAACGAAGTAGGATCAAAGCCCTCTTTATTAGTCGTTACCGTTACCGTTACCGATTCCTTTAATTTGACTTAAAAACAAATTATCATCCAATATTGCCTCCTTATGGACGTCCTCTTCCTCTCCCGCATTCAATTTGCCCTGAATATTTGCTTTCACTATCTGTACCCCCCCATTAGCATTGGGCTTGGCTTGATGTTGGTCATCATGGAGGGAATCTATTTAAAGAGGAAAGATCTCAAATACAAAGAGATGACCAGTTTTTGGATCAAGATCTTCGCGCTGACCTTCGCGATCGGCGTAGCCACGGGGTTGGTGCAGAGTTTTGCCTTTGGGACCAATTGGGCCCGCTATTCGAGATTTGTCGGCGATGTATTTGGAAGCGCGTTGGCTGCTGAAGGGGTCTTTGCCTTTTTTCTAGAGGCGGGATTTTTGGGCGTGCTCTTGTTTGGCTGGGATCGGGTCGGCCCAAAAATCCATTACTTAGCCACCATTTGCGTTTGTTTAGGGGCCCACTTTAGCGCTGTATGGATCATTGTGGCCAATTCATGGATGCAAACCCCCGCGGGATATCATATCGTGGAATCGGCCTTGGGTCCGCGAGCTGAAATCACAAACTTTTGGGAAATGGTATTCAATCCCTCTTCTGTCGATCGACTGTGCCATACTTTGCTCGCCTGCTGGTTGACAGGCGCTTTTTTTGTGATGAGCGTCGCCGCTTATTACTTAATCAAACAAAAACATCAGGCAACCGCCCGCTCCATGATGAAACTCTCTCTTTGTGTCGCGATGATTTCTCTTGTTTTGCAATTGATTTCCGGAGATTCCAGCGCAGAGCTGGTCTCTAAATACCAACCGGCTAAATTAGCTGCCTTTGAAGGAGTCTATCAAACCACACCTTCCACTCCGATTTCCATTGCGGGATGGGTCGATCGAAAGAATGAAACAGTCCACTCGCTGAAGATTCCTGGAGTCTTAAGTTTTCTTGCTCATGGCGATTTCCAAACTCCAGTGATTGGGCTCGACCAAATTCCCCGCGATGAATGGCCCAATGTCCCCCTCGTTTTTCAAACCTACCACATCATGGTGGCGATGTGGGTCATCATGGTTGCGATCACACTCCTTGGCCTCTGGTATTGGATGAAGAAAAAACTAGAGCAGAAAAAATGGCTTTTATGGTCGATGGTATTTTCCGCAGTATTGCCCCACATTGCTCAGCAGTGTGGATGGATCTCCACGGAAGTGGGGCGGCAGCCTTGGATTGTGTGGAAATTGCTCCGCACCAGCGAAGGCGTTTCTTCGGCCATTTCTTCGGGACAGGTTTTTGGGTCGATCACCATGTTTGTGATGATTTATATTCTTCTTTTCTCTCTCTTCATCTTCCTTCTTGACCGGAAAATTAAACATGGCCCCGAAGAAACTCGCTCAAAAGGAGACGATCTGATCTACCGAGATAACATAAGGGCATAGAATGGCACTGGAAGTTCTTTGGTATGGAGTGGTTGGATTTGCGATTCTCTTCTACACAATCCTCGATGGATTTGATTTGGGCGTCGGCGCGCTCCATCTCTTCACCAAAACCGATGTGCAGCGGCGCACATTCCTCAATGCCATCGGCCCTGTTTGGGATGGCAATGAAGTATGGATCGTCGTCGTGATGGGAGGGCTCTTTGCCGGCTTTCCCGATGTCTACGCCTCTGTATTTTCTGGATTCTATACACTCTTCATGATTCTCATTGCTGGCCTCATCTTCCGCGCAGCCGCCATTGAATTTCGGAGTAAACACGAATCGAAAACCTGGCGCCAGCTCTGGGATGTTGTCTTTTCCATCGCAAGCACTCTGGTCGCTTTCATCTTGGGCCTTCTCCTGGGCAACGTCATCCAAGGTATTCCTCTGAATTCTTCCCAAGATTACACTGGCACCTTCGCCGATTTTTTTAATCCCTATTCAATCCTAGTTGGACTTCTCTCCATTTCTCTTTTCTCCATGCATGGCGCCGTCTATCTCCTCATGAAAACTGAAAAGGATACGCATCAAATCGTGCAGCGATGGATCAATCCAATCATCATCTCCTTTCTCTTTTGGTATCTCATCGTCACCGCCGCCACCCTCCTCTACGTCCCCCACATGATCGACCGCTTCTTCGAGCGCCCCTACCTAGCCATCTTCCCCCTCCTCTCCCTCCTCACCATCTTCAACGTCCCCTTTCAAATTCGGAAAGGAAACTATGGCTGGGCCTTTCTCTCCTCTTGCGGCAGTATAGCTTCCCTCCTCGTTCTTTTTGGTCTCGGCACCTTTCCCACTCTCGTTCGCTCAACGCTCGATCCTCTCCACAACACTCTCACCATTTACAACACTGCATCGAGCCAAAAAACTCTCACAGTGCTCCTCACAGTCGTCGCCATCGGACTCCCTCTCGTCTTCGCCTACGGCTTCTGGGTCTACCGCATCTTCCGCGGCAAAGTAAAGCTCGAGAAAACGAGCTATTAGAAAAAAGAAACGGGAACGGTAACGCAAACGGTAACGGTAACGAAATCGGTGAGACTCTCGTGAACGTTGCCGTTACCGTTACCGTTACCGATTAGTAAATTAAAAAAACCTCAGATTTTTAAAAAATATTCTTGCATGAATTTTCCAATTCTCTTACACACACTCATTAGAAGGCGTAAAAACCTCGAAACGAAAGCAAGAGACAAAACATGGCAAAAAAGAAAAAAGCAAAAACAAAAAGAAAATCTGGATTAACTACAATGAACTACACCTTATCCGAAGAGTTAGCGGATATCGTGGGTGGCAAAAGAATGACGCGTCCCATGGTTGTAAAAAAATTATGGGTCTATATCAAGGCTCACAAACGCCAAGATAGCAAAAATAGACGGATGATCGTTCCCGATAAGAAACTCGCATTAGTGATTGGGAACCGGCCTGTCGATATGTTGAAACTCGCCACCCATCTCAACAAGCACATCAAGAAATAATCCAGCTCTTTACTTAAGGGGGAGAGCAATCTCCCCTTATTTTTTAGGAAATCCAACAACAGATTGATAGCAGAGAAGAAGATGAGATACGCCATTCATCGCACGATGAGGCTTGCTCTCTTCAGGAAGCTTGTATTGGGAAGCAATGAGGTCTTTAGAAAGACCCGTGTCCCAAGGAAAAGGACCTTGGTTTTGTTTTGCCTTATGAAGGCTCAGCGCCCAGTACATGGAGGCGAGATCGAGCCAATGATAGGGCCAGCTGAGGAGCTCTTGCGCATCGGGGTCGATGAGCTGAGAAAAGAAAACTCGGTCAAAAGAGGGATTTTGGCAGATGAAAACGGCCTGCTTGCGGCGCACTCCCCAGCGAGTGAAAATATCGATAATGTTCTGCGAGACATGGCGCGGCGTTCTTCCCCGGCTCACCTCATCCCAGGTAAATCCATTGATGCGCAGGCTTTCTTGATCGCTTTTTTCCCAAGCCTCAATAGGCTGGGCCACAATCGTCTGATACTCCTCTTTGATCTCTCCCGAGGTCAAATCGACGAGTTTAAAGGCGATTTCCACAATTTTGTGGATTTGGGAGTTTAGCCCATTTGTTTCAGTGTCTAGAAATACCCCAATCACACATCCTCCAGGACATTTTAAAATAATAATTATGAAAAAATATTGCAAGATTTAAAGGTAAGGATCTGCTATTATGGTTAGGCAACTAAAAAATATTTTATGGCTTTGCCACCGCAGAAATTTCGAGAGATTGTTTTTCAGATTCTCTATAGCTATGACTTCACTTTGCTTGAAGATGAGGAGATGGTCCCCTTCATGATGAATGAGCTCAAAGTGACGAAGCGAATCATGCTGGATGCGCATGATCGGATGCGCCAGGTATTGGCGAAGCAGGGGGAGATCGATCAAAAGATCCGCACTGCGTCGACCGAGTATAGTTTCGAGCGGATTTCCCGGGTTGAGCGAACCATTTTGCGGCTTGGCCTCTTTGAGCTCCTCTTCGACCCAACGCTGCCGCCTCTCGTCGCCATCGCCGAAGCGATCCGCCTCTGCCGCAAGTTTGGAACTCCAGAAAGCTCCCAATTCATCAATGCCATTTTAGATGGGATTTACAAACAACAGCATGAGTCTAAAAGTCCAGAGCCAGCGCTCACTCAGTGAATTTTCTACCTTTGGAATCGGCGGCCCCATTCGCTTCTTCGCCGAGGTCTCCACATTCGAAGAAATGGAGGAAGCCTTCTCTTTTGCTCAAGATCATTCCGTTCCCTTTCTCCTCGTAGGAAAAGGCTCCAATTCCCTTTTTTCCGATCGCGGGTTCGATGGCCTTGCCATCCTCAATAAAATCGATTTTTGCGACTGGCAAGAAAAAAAAGTCACTGCCGGCGCGGGCTTCAGCTTTTCTCTTCTCGGCGTCCAAACGGCGCGCAAAGGGTTTTCGGGCCTTGAATTTGCTTCGGGGATTCCCGCGACAGTCGGCGGCGCTGTCTTTATGAATGCGGGAGCCAATGGCTCTGAAATCTGCAATTCGCTCCTCTCTGTCCTCTACCTTCATGAAAATAGAGTGAAACAAGAATTTCTCCGCTCGGAGCTTACATTTAGTTATCGAACCTCTCCCTTTCAAAAGATGAAAGGCGCTATTCTATCGGCAACATTTGCTTTGCAGCCAAACGCCGAAGCGCGATCGGCGCAACTTAAAATCATTGACTATCGAATGAAAACGCAGCCCCTCAAAGAAAAAAGCGCCGGATGTGTCTTTCGCAATCCAGCGCCTCATCTCTCTGCGGGAGCCCTCATCGATCGATGCGGCCTGAAAGGATTGACAGTAGGCGGCGCTAAAGTCTCCGAAGTGCATGCCAATTTCATTGTAAATGCCAACGGCGCCACTTCCAAAGATGTGCTCGATTTAATCGAGGTTGTACAAACAAAAGTCGCAGCGCAAACGGGAGTCCATCTTGAACCTGAAATTCGCTTGATCCCATGAACGAGTTTCGAGCCGATCTCCATTGTCATACCCATTGCTCCGATGGATGCGATGCTCCTCTTGTTCTTCTGCATTTAGCTAAACAAGCGGGTTTGCAAGGCCTCTCCATCACCGATCACGATACTATCGACGCCTATTCGCCCGATTTATTTGAAGAGGCGGAAAGACTGGGAGTGCGCCTCTTAACCGGCATTGAGCTTTCTTCTGAGCAGGATCAAAATTCAGTTCATATTCTCGGCTATGGAATCGATTTAGCTTCTCCCTCTCTAAAGCTCTTCCTCGAAGAAATGCAGCGGCGTAGAAATGAGCGCAATCGGGCGATTTTGGAGAAATTAGCGAAAAAGAAACTGATCATTACAGAAGCAGAGCTGATTGAATTTGCCTATCAGGGGCGCGGCAAGGGAACCATTGGGCGCCCCCATATCGCGCAGCTCATGGTGCTCAAAGGATATGTAGGCTCCCCACAAGATGCCTTTCTCTACTATTTGCGCGAAGGCGCCTCCTGTTATGCCTTTGGAATTAAATTCTCTCCCCGCGAGGCGATCGAACAGATCCGTTTAGCGAAAGGCAAGGCAGTTCTGGCCCATCCCCATTACCTGAAAGGGGGCTCTCTCAAACGAAAATTATTGGATCTTCCCTTCGATGGGATTGAATGTTATTATGGGACCCTGCCAAAAGCCCTCGAGCTTCCCTGGCTCAAAGTAGCCAAGGAGAAAAATTGGATCGCCACGGGCGGCTCCGATTACCATGGCCATCTCAAACAAACTATTCCCCTCGGATCGTCATGGGTGAATCAACACACGTTCGAAGCTCTACAATAAATCGCCTCTTCTCCCTGCCCGGACGCGGCCTACAAACCTTTGAGGCTATGCAAAAACTCGACCACCTCCTTGGCCATCCCCACCACGCCTTCCGTTCCATTCACATCGGCGGCTCCAATGGAAAAGGCTCCGTCGCCACAAAAATCGCCGCCTCGCTTCAAGCGCAAGGATATAAAACAGGGCTTTACACCTCGCCCCACCTCTTTTCTTTTACCGAACGAATCCAAATCAATGGCAAACCCATCGAAGAAAAACGGGCCGAGGCCATTTTAGAAACTCTCTTCCCTCTCTCACAAGGACTCTCCTTCTTCGATTTACTCACCGCAACATCTTTCATCTACTTCGCACAAGAGAAAATCGATTACGGCGTGATTGAGGTGGGTTTAGGAGGACGCCTCGATGCGACCAACCTCATCCATCCCATCCTCGCCGTCATTACTTCCATTTCGCTCGAGCACACCGCGCTCCTCGGCTCCACTCCCGAAGCCATCGCCAAAGAAAAAGGAGCCATCGCCAAACCAGGTGTGTCTCTCATCGTCGGCCCCAAAGCCGCTCCCTATTTTCCCAACGCCATCCACGCCCCCCCGTCCGCCGTCCCCTTCTACGACCTCGAAAACCAATCCATTGCCCGCACCGCGCTCGACCATCTCCACATTCCCGCCACCCACCTCGAAGCGCGCCCTCCCTGCCGCTTCCAAAAAGTGGGAGATATTCTCTTCGACGTAGCCCACAATCCCGACGCCTTCCGCCGCCTCGCCGAGGCGCTCACCTATCACCATCCGGGAGAGAAGTTCCCCTTTTATCTAGCCTTTTCGGAAGACAAAGATTGGAAGCAATGCCTCGACATCATCCAACCCTACGCCTCCCAAATCACTTTCGTAAAAACAAATATCCCGCGCCTCGTCGACCCCGAGATTTTAGCTAAATATGTCCCGAACTCTCAGGTTGGTTGTCCCGAGATTCGGAGGGGAGTCGTGACAGGAAGTTTTTATTTAATCGCTGAAGTGATGGGAAGCAGTAGTAACAGGCTCATGGTCTGAGACGTAATAAGAATATCAGCGCGGAGAAAAGAACTGAGTTATCGCAGAGGACGAGAGGCGAGGGATGCCCTCGCGCTCCCAAAAATTTCTAATTTCTACATCTTTTCTGGGTGTGTGAGGGCTTCCCTCACCTCTCGTCCTCCGCGGCGATCTCCTTTTGCGCGCCTCGCGCCTCCGCGCTGATATTCGCATTACGTCTCAGGCTTTAGGTCTGTTACCACTTTTTTAATCCAAAGCAGGGTAGGGGAGTTGGGCCGATTTAGCCATTTGTGATGGGAGATGGTGTATTTATTTGAGGGAAGCGTTTCCAGATAGGAGAGAAGCGCTTTTTCTTCTTTCTCTCCCTCCGCATGGCCCGGATAACAGGTGATCGAAAGGGCGCCTGCCGGGGCGAGAATGGCCAGCGATTTTTGCACACTCGCAAGCGTCGATTCCGTTTGCGTCGTAATCGTTTTGTCGCCGCCCGGCAGATAGCCGAGATTGTAGACGACGAGGTGAGGAGAAAAGGGGAGCTCTAGGTCGGTGTGGGAGCGGCGATTGAGGAGGACGCGATGGAGCTGATCGGGGGGAAGATGGCGCTGCAGAAGCGCCTCGGTATTCTGAATGGCGGCGACCTGGATGTCATAGGCGGCGACTAGGCTATAGGGGTGGGGAAGGAGGAGCTGGGCTAGGAATAGGGTATCGTGCCCATTGCCGCAGGTGGCGTCGATGACGGCGTCGCCCGGCTTGAGGTGTTCTGTCCAAAAGCGCTTAGCCAGAGCTAGATGCGGTGAAAAAGTCCCATTCATAAGGCCATATTAGCCGATCTCACTAGAAAACGCAATCATATAAACATTATTTTAAGATTATAATTATATTAAAAATTATGCTATAATATCTCATAAATTAAGGAAAAACAATGTCAATTCCCGATTGTTCGATTTGCCGTGAGCCACAGGATCCGCTGACTCAAGATATAGCCACCCTAGGCAATTTAGGGGGTGAAGATCCCCATAAGTATCATTTGGACTGTATTAACAATTGGGCAAATCACTTTCGACAGACTCATCATTATCAATCTGTTCCCTGCCCTCTTTGTAAACGCACAATTACTTCTATCAATGGGGTCCAAGTAAACAATCCCTTATTAAATCCAGCCGCAGCGGTGGGCCAAGCTGAAGAAATTTTGGAAGAGATGGCTAGCGCGCGCGAGGAGGAAGTTATAGATGCCGCAAAAAATGGCAGCCATGAACTCGTCGTAGCTTTGCTTGTCAATGGAGATATTTCAGAAGAGGCCCGCGGCGTTGCTGTTGGATGGGCTGCGTTTAATGGCCATCTGGCCATTGTAGAAACCTTGCTTGCAAATGGACCTATCTCCAATGAGGCCCGCGGCAGCGCAGTCTTACTGGCAGCACGTAAAGACCATCCGGCTGTTGTCCAAGCCTTGCTTGTAAATGGACCTATCTCCGATGAGGATCGTGGTGGCGCGGTTTTAGTCGTTGCAGCAAGGAACGGTCCTTCAGCTATTGTTGAGGCATTGCTTTTACATGGACCAATTTTAGAAGAAGAGCACATTTTCGCTATCTCAGGGGCTGCAAACAGGGGTAATTTAGCCATTGTACAAGCATTGCTTGTGAATAGCTCGCAAGAAGGTCGCAGTAAAGCTGTTGTAGTGGGTGCAAAGAATGGCTATATAGCTATTGTCCTTGCCTTGCTGGCCAATGGACCTATCGAGAAATATGATCGTGGAGTTGCAGTTGAACTGGCCGCAGAAAATGGCTATGAAATGATCGTCTTGGCCCTGCTTGAAAATGGACCGATTACGACTGTACATCTAAGAATAGCGATTGCAGCAGCCAAGACCAATCATCACGATCGGATCGTAGCTGCATTGAATCGAATCCCTCAAAACTCCTGTATGATTTTATGAAGATAAGGAAAATATGGCAGCAGAAGTAAAGGAATGTTCAATTTGTCGTGACTTGCTGAATGAGGATGCTGCTGCTCATGCAGCCCATTTAGGAGCCGCGGATCGGCATGACTTTCATTTGGAGTGTATTACACCTTGGATAGCGCACATTCGCGCCAGCGATCCGTATAAATCCGTTTCTTGTCCTCTCTGTAGACGCACGATTATTTCCATAAATGACGTACAAGTTGACAATCCTTTATTAAATCCAGGGGCAGCAGTTGGGCAAGCTCAGGAAGTTTTGCATGCGATGGCCGTAGCGCGCACGAGAGAGGTCCTCGATGCTGCAACCCATGGCAATCATGAAGTCGTCGCCGCCCTGCTTGCAAGCGGGCCTATTCCGATAGCAGCTGGCGGCCTAGCCGTTTTAACGGCTACGATAAATGGGCACCTGGCTGTTGTAGTTGCTTTGCGCAATGTCCCTATTCCGGTAGAAGATCGCGGCATCGCAGTGATAGACGCCGCAGGGAAGGGCCGCAAAGACATGATCGATATTTTACTTGGCGCAGGAGCTGTTATTTCCGAAGCGGATCGCGGATCTGCAGTTAAAGCTGCGGCAAACTTTAGCTATCAAACCACCGTCGAGGCCTTACTTGCAAATGGTCCGATTCCAAGAGAAGACCGCGGCACTGCGGTTGCATACGCTGTGACCGACAACAACCTAAGT
>DATIHQ010000002.1:0-5667 GCA_035480535.1 Chlamydiales bacterium | reverse complement strand
TTGCGAGGCGACGAATGGTTCCCTTTCGAACGAGTCGGTGAAGAACAGTATCGACAGTTTGCCGACTGCCAAGGCTCAAAAAGTCTGTTGGAACAAATACTGCGCCCTGCCCAAGGGCAGTTATGGCATTGAGTATTTGCCAATCAATGCTATTCGATTTTTTTTGATTCTTCTTCATGTAAGAAATATTGGCACGTTTTTCTTACAAATGCAAGGGGTTTTCCCAACGGACTTATAGTCAATAATTTAAGGGGTTCTAACTCATAGAGAAGCTTTATTCCCTCAATAAATTGGTTCGAGAACGCTCCGCCTATAGCTTCTCTCTATTGGCTTTGAGATTCATCCGCTCTTTCAGAGCTGGGACAAAACGTTGAATTTCATAATCTTCGTAAAGGTTCAACAAAGTCAAAGCTATTTGGACCTTTTCTTCGGGCCATGGGCAAGGAAGATCGAAATCCTCATTTTGGAACTTGGCTTTCCTAATCACTTTTTTTTCACGATAATACTTTTCATCTCTGCACCAATAGTGATTGATTTGTGCTTCCTCTAAATCAATCAACCTCTGGATTTTTCCCGATAATTCCATAGGACCGCAACTTCTAACCTTATAGTCATTCACTTGAATCCACTTGCAAAAGTGAACTAGATCGACTCTATTTTCTTTCACGTATTGTTCATCAAAGAAATTTGAGGGAAGCAACTTAGGCTGGACGATGCTTTTTGTCAGATTGTCTATGTGATAGGGAGGAGCTTTCTTCGTTAGGCATTCGATTGTGAGTCTGTCTTTTGGAATTTCCCAATATCCGCTTGTTCCAAACTTTTGCCAACGAATTGAAACACCATAATAGTCTTCATAATTCTTCAACATCTCTTTGATCGTGTCCGTTTTTTTTGGCACGATGAACTCATCGATGTCAATGATGGCTAGCCATTTGTCCTCATCTTTGGCCCTGTTTAGACCCCGCGCATAGGCTTTCCTTTGATTGAAAAAATGCGTCTCTCCACTTTCAGCAGGGCAATCGATTAAATCGACAATTCCATCGTTGATATAAGGAGCAAGAACAGCTAAATACTCATCCGAGCTTCTGTCATTATACAAATAGAAATGGTCAACTCCAACCAACCTATGGTACTCAATCCATTCTGCCAAATAGGGCGCTTCATCCTGAAATATGGCGCAAATGCTCAATTCATGTGCGTGATTGTTTTGAAATGGAAGTAGGGTTGCGATTAACAAGAAAAACAAATTCTTAAAGAGAGTCATAGAGTTACATTCTGTATTTGATGAGCGGGCAATTGTAGCGCAATATGACTTTTGGCGCTACTGCTAGAAAATCCTCTCGCGCCAGAACCTAAAAAGAGTTCGGGGAAGAGGCGCTCACATGCGCCCCGCATCTTCTCTTTGAGAGAATTGGCATCAGAGTCTTCAATAAGGATGATCTCCAGTTTCCCCGATTCGCATTTAATGGCAAACCCAACCCACCGATCTGCGACCTGTACGAGAGTCTTGCCGTTCTGCTTGATCCTTCTGGCTATTTCAGCGTCAATAGAGGGGAGTTGTTGGATGCGGCGGGAAGCGCCTCTTTTTAAAATGGGCCCCTCTATTTTCCCTTGCCAATTTCCCTGAAATCCATTGTGAAAGTGGCGCTTTCGCGATACATGTCCTGGAAAACTCATAGAAGGCATGCTACTGCATTTTTGATTTGGCAATGAGGTTTTCCTGGTAGATCCAGCGGGCGATGGAGTCGAGAGTGATGGCAGCAGCGGAAGGGTGGCTGGTCGAATCAGCTCCTCGGCCTACAAGATCAAAGAGGAATGCATCGGGCAGGCTTGCCTTTATGACTGTGAATTGATAGCCGCAGAAGGGTTGGTCAGAGACAAACAGGGCTTTGCAAGGTTCGGGAGAGAGTTTGAGCCAGGCGACAATGGTATCTTCCGTATTGGGGCGCTTTTGAGAAGCGCCTTCTGTTTTCATGGGCACTGCGACAAAAACAACGGGGAGGGAGCGCATCTCTTCAGGAAGGGGCGTCTCTTCCCAAAGGATGTGGGCCGCCTCAGACTCGTTGGAGCAGCGATCTGTGAACCCATCGACTCGTTTGTCGAGAGGTCTATCGCCCGTCAGCCATACGATTTCACGAAAGCGCGTCCCCTCGTCCCAAAGTTGCTTGAGATAGTCGAGGCGTGTCTGCATCCGAGCCGTTGTGGCTCCAAGGATTAGGGCTTTGTCATAGGCCTGGAGGGCGGGCTTCCAGGGAGCAAATAATCCCTGCTCTGTAGCCCAATTGAGTACAAACAGTCTTTGATCCGGAGAGAGTTCGGCAATCTCCCATCGCTCTTGATTGGGTTTGCGCAACCAGCGCTTTTGCGTTTCAGCGACGATGTCTGCATCTTGCGGAATACCCAAGGCAAGGCTCAGCTGAGAAAGGGCCGCCGGATCGATCTTGTGATCTCGGATAGGAGATGCAAAGGTTAAGCTGCAAAGGCAGATAGCGAGTAGGAAAAACCATTTTTTCATAAAAACCCCCGGATAAAGATCAGATTGTACCACATTTGGCCATAAACTTGGAATTTGAATCGCGGGGGGAGGCAGTTTTGGTAGGAAATAAACGGGAACGGTTCTATAATTTTTCGTAAAGAGGAGGGACCATGTCATTGGGGTGGATTTCCGATTATCAGATAGGACTCAAAGCGGGGGGCATTTTACTCCTCGTCTGGTCGGCCCTGATTTTCAAGAGAGTGGTCTTCACGCGTGCCCTTCATCGGGTTAGCGCGGGGTTCCACGTAGACCCTCTTTCTATAGAGGTCGCTGAGAAAGTCTTCTCGGTTGTCATTTACTTCATGGGTTTGCTCTTGTTGCTCCAGGTTTTTGGAATTGACGTCGTTCCGATTCTGACGGTGAGCGGGATTGGCGCAGCGGCGCTCGCTTTGGCGGGGCGAGATGTGATAGCCAATCTGGTGGGGGGAGCGGTTCTTTACGCATCCCGTTCCTTTGCTCCCTCTGACTTCATCGAGTTGCCTGGGAAAAAGATCGAAGGAAGTGTGGAGAAAATCGGTTGGTATTTTACCACTCTGCGCGATGCGCAAGGGAGGCCCATCTACATTCCCAATTCGCTCTTTTCAACGGAACTGATCCTCAATCACTCCCGCATCACCCGTCGCTAAACTGTCTGCTTCCGGTGATTGCGTGGATCGATGTAACGGACGGCTTGGCGGAAATTAAGGTGCTGAATGTACCGATTGGAAAATCGTTCGTATGTCTCAATTTCACCTCCCTGTTTCTCCTTGTTGCAGTGAAAAATCCGATGCTGATCTATAAACATGGCGACGTGGGAGAGGGGTCGCTGCCTTTTGCGGTTTTTAACGAAGAGGAGATCTCCACATTGCACCTCTTCCGGACGAAGGCTTAGAGGAACCCACTCGCTGGAAGATATGAGCTGACGGGGCATGTCGCCTATAAAGGTCAGAGGGATGGTTATTCGCATCGCGCGGTAAAATATGTAGTGGATCGCAGTCAGGCAATCTGTCTTTTCTGGGGCTTGCTCCCGATCGCAGGTTTTCTCATAAATCGTTCTGACGCGAAGGAATTCCGCGGCCGCAATGAGTTGATCGTCGTCTACTTTGGAAGAATAACGGAGGACAAAAATTTTGCTGAAGCGATCACCTCGAGGCAGGTATGATAGCAGGACGGAGATTTTTTTGAATGTTTTCTGAACAGTTGTTTGCTCTTTCAGGGCGAGGGGTTCAAACGTTTGAGGCGATGAAGAGACACGATGCGAAGCTCGGGTATCCTCATCGGCAGTTTAAATCGATACACGTCGCGGGGACTAATGGAAAGGGGTCGGTCTCCACGAAAATTGCAGCTGTGCTTCAAAATCTGGGCTATAAAGTAGGTCTTTACACTTCGCCGCACATAGCCGTGTTTCACGAGCGCATTCGCATCAATGGGGAAATGATCCCGGAGAAGACGGCTGAAGAGCTCTTAGCATGCGTGTTTGATCCCACGCTCTCTTTTTTCGACGTGTTGACTGCGCTGGCTTTTGTCTATTTCGCAAGAGAAAAAGTCGATTTCGGGGTGATTGAGGTAGGTCTTGGGGGCAGGCTAGATGCAACAAATGTCATTGAGCCGATCCTCTCCATCATCACGTCGATCGGCCACGATCACACGGCACTTTTGGGAACGACATTGGCAGAAATTGCGCATGAAAAAGGAGGGATTATTAAAAAGGGTGTACCCCTCATCGTGGGGGCAAGCGCTGTCCCTTTTTTCCCAACAGCCATTCACGTGAAGGAAGAACCTTTTTACGAACTGGAAAACCAATGCATCGCGCGCAGGGCCTTAAGGGAATTGGGCATTTGGAGTGAGAAAGGACTCGAGGTGAGGCCCCCTTGTCGTTTCCAGCAGATTGGCCATATCCTTTTCGATGTGGCGCATAATCCGCCAGCTTTCAGTCGTCTAGTCGAAGCGCTCCAATATCACTACCCTAACCGCAAATTTCCCTTTTACCTCGCTTTTTCGCTCGACAAAGACTGGAAAAAATGTGTGGAGATCGTCAAGCCCTATGCTACCGATATTTCTTTTATTTCCAGCGCTACTCCGCGCTTGCGCCAAGAATATCCGGGCTTCAAGATGGTCTTGCCAAGCGAGATCCAGGCGGGCGTTGTTGCGGGAAGTTTTTACATCATGGAAGAGGTTCAAAGGCGGAATTTGAAGACGTCGTCGTTCCCTTCTTCGATTTGATCGATGAGGGAGCGGTGCTCTTCCAAGTCGATGCAATTGCGGTCGTCGGGCTTCTCTTTGTAGCAAATAAATGTAATCGTCATCAATGGGTCTTGCAGGGTGAATTGGCGCCCTCGGTTGGAATCGCTCCGAGTGGCGGTCCCTTTTACTTTGTTGTCAAATCCATTGAATTCGTAGGAGAGGATTTTAATGTAGCGAAAGCCGTGGTCATTGGCAAAATCGAGCGCTTTGTAGAGGGCGTAAACAGTGGTTCCGAAGAGCGCCGAAAATTGGTCTTTGGGGGCGGCATCCTCATCGTTAAAAACATGGGCTTGAAGGGAGAGGGCGGAGAGGAGCAAGAGGATGAGACTTTTCACAGGGGCATCCTTGTTGGGGAAAAAGGATACTGGAGTGGGATTAGAAGTGCAAGGCCTCTCGTTGCGCTAAGGCTCGCATCGCCTCTTTGAAGCGGGCGATATGGGTTCCTTCAAGAGCGGAGATCTCAAAAAGCGTGGCGGGGTCGAAGGGATAGCGGGCGCGGAAAGCGGCGGCGAGTTCAGAAGCGCCCTCTTGGTCGATCTTATTGAGGGCGACGAGGAAGGGTTTCTCAAGCATGGCTGGATTATAGGCCTCAAGCTCGCGGCGGAGCATCAAAAACTCCTCAAAGGGGTCGCGCTCTTGGTGGGGCGCCATCTCGATGAGATAGACGAGCGTGGAGGTCCTTTCGATGTGTCTGAGAAAGGAGATGCCGAGGCCTTTGTTCTCATGGGCGTTTTCGATGATGCCGGGAATATCGGCGATCAGAATACGGGAAAAGTCGTCGAACTCCATGATCCCCAAATTGGGACGCAGCGTCGTGAAAGGGTAGGGGGCAATCTTCACTTCGATGTGGGCGAGTTCAGAGATGAGCGTCGATTTGCCTGCGTTGGGCATGCCGACAAAACCCACGT
>DATIHQ010000001.1:0-70560 GCA_035480535.1 Chlamydiales bacterium | reverse complement strand
CCACTCCATGTGGGCGGCAATTTGATCTATATTGGAGACGCCGACGTCACGCCAAGGCATACAGACAAAACAGATGGAGACCTTCATTTTTCCAAGGCCAATGCCTATGCAGTGATGCTCGTTCCCCTTTCCCGCACAACTTATCTCTTTCCCCGCGTTGAGTGGAACACATTCACAATGGATTGGGACAAGAATCCCAAGTTTAAGAAGACCCAATTCTATTACTTTCAGTTTGCCCTCACTCTCTATACCATTGCCTTGGAAAAGTGGCGCTGGATCGCCCGGGCCGATTACAATTTAGACCAGGATCACCTCTCCCATCTCGGTTCCTACGGCCTTTTTTCTGCCCTTCTTTGGGGATCGTATCAATTCCATCGGAAGTGGCATTACCACGTCGGCGCTCTTGGATATGTCGGCATGCAAGGCGATACAGTCTATCCCGTCATTGGGTTTGACTATGCCCCCAACAAGAAGTGGCTTTTCCAAGCCATTTTCCCCATGACCTACACAATCGACTATAACTACACCGAACACTGGCGTTTTTCACTGAAAGGGCGCCCCTTGCGCGAGCGCTTTCGCGTCGGCAACCAAGAGCCCCAAGCCCATTCGATCTTCAACTATTCTACCATTGGCGCCGAGTTCAACGCTCACTACGAAATCCTTCGCCGCTTTGAAGCCGAAGCCTTCATCGGCTACAACTTCGGCGGCTCCTTTTACATCAAAGACCGCGGCGGCCGCAACGCCCTTTATACAGACGTAAGCGGCGCCCCCTATGTGGGCGCCATGCTCGACTGGGGCTTTTAGGAAAGGATAAAGGGGAAAAAATAAAAGGGGCCCCGCTATTTAGCTAGCCTGCGGAGGGTTGTCTCAACTAGATCTTTTCCCCGATAGATTTTTCGGATGGCTTCCTTTTCCCGCTTGTATCGCTCGACGACTTCGTCCCCTTCGATCGCAATGAAACCGGGAATAGAGAGGACATCGAATCCCTTCGAGTCTACATCCCTCCAGGGAATCTCGTCTTTGCAGGCAAATGTGCAGGTATTCTGCAGAAATTGAGAAATAGGGCCAGGACGAGGTTCAAAATTTTCCCTCCATTCATAAAAAAGGGCGTTGTTTTTTCCGAATCCATAAAGGATGCCGAGGGTAACTTGATCGTAGAAAGCTTTCTGCCAAAAAATCGAATTGGGATCTTCGATCTCAAACACCTTTTCGAGCGGATGAAAATCCATCCCCGTACAGCTTTTGAAGAGTTCATAGTTTTCAGCAAGTACAATGGCTGTTTTTTGAATGTCGATGAGCTGAAAAAGATAGAGTTTTCTGTCAACGCCTTCAATGGAGAGTATTCTTGGCTGCATGGTGATGACAAATCGGGGATTGAGAGGGATTTTTGTTTTCACTTTTTCCCAGACTTTCCACCCATCGAGAGGATTTCGGAGATAGGGACTTTTTTTTCTCTGCACCACATGTTCGAAAAAACCTCCATCGCACAGCGGCTTGCTCCCAAATAGGACAAAAACTCCGGAATGTCGGATGAGAAGGAAGCGTAAAAAATAGTCTAAATCTTCTTTTTCTTCCCTTGTCAGACAAGAGCTGAGTTGAGGCTCCTCCTTTCGAGAGCATGCGGAAAGAATCAAAAAAAAGATGAGGAGAAATTTTACTTTATGTAAAATCCCATGCTTGTTTTTTTTAAGAGAGAACCTTATGTCTCGGCTTTTCATCTGTTGTTTCTGCTGGCTTTCCATCACAACCCTTTTTTCCAATGAAACCGCTCGACTCATTATCGAGCAGCAACCAGAGTCGATTCTCCTCCAAACAAAAAGCAGGATATATCTCAGGCCAGAAATGGTCAATCTGACAAATCAAGGCCTATTTTTGGGCTACGGCGCGACAGCCCTTCGAATCCCCAAACTTTTATCCGATTCTTCCGGATGCTTTATTGTCTCCAACGACGATGACGACGATGATTATTATATTTGTTACAACCCACGCTGCATTAGATACAAAAAGGCGTTTTACGGATCCCGGGATTGTCCCTCTTGTGGAGAACAGGGAGACCCTGCTTTAAAATGAAAACGCCACGAGATGGAGCTCGTGGCGTTTGTATAGATAAATATGCGGTTATTTCAGCTGGAAGGATTTGATGAACTTGATGAAGGTTTTTTCATCGAGGGTGTCTTTTTGTCCTTCCATAGCGATGAGGAAGAGCTTGTTGCCCACCATGAGCGCTTGGCCGCGGAAGTAGCTTTTACCATTTTGGACGAGAAAGTTGACGGCAGGGTGGCCGAGCAGCTTGGTGAGATCGGCAAAGACGAGCTGGTTGTCGGGATGATGGTTCACAATGCCGCGAAGGAGTCCTTCGAGGCCGGCGACTTCATGTCCGCCCTGAAGCGGCATGGGGTAGGTGGCGATGAGAAGAAGGAACATCCCCTTATCTTGAAAAGGCGCGACGTAGATGTCATAGGTGAGTTTTTGAGTCCCGTCGGCGATGGGGAGCGACTGTTGGATCATTTGTGGTGGTGAAGGGAAGTCTATCTGACACTCTCCCCCTTTTGTGTAGGTCTGTTTCCATGTGGCGGAACCTTCATCTGCATGAGCTACTGAGCGGAAAAAGACATGCGCCGCAAAAAGACCAAATGCGAGGAACCAAATCCCCATTTTCTTAACGAATGACTTATTCATAATCCGCCTCGTAGTAAGAGTTGTAGGGTTGAGCCTTGAATCGTAGTCTTAGGAGGTTCTGCAGGTGTTGTTCCTAAAAAAGAGAGAAAGAGATACCAAAGAACTCCCATAACTAAACCGACGATAATGCCAGAGACAATGACGTTTAAAATAGCCCGCAGGATCGAATATTGCTGCACTTCTGCGAGGCCATTTAAGTAAATCACTAAGGACCAGATCGCTAGAATCACTTTTGAAATCAAGATGAAGAACAGGATCGCGATCATTCCATCGCTTAAAAGATACCCCTCGGGGAAATTGAGGAAGAGCTGCCGTCCGAAGAGGAAAATCATTAAAAACCAAAGGGGAATATTTAGGATAAAAGGAACGCAGGACCAGGCATACGCAGCCCGAATGGCTGGATAAGTCCCCTCCCCTTTAAACCACCTCCCTACTCCAAAAACGACCCAACTCCAAACAGAAAAGGTGATGTAACCCCAAAACGGCGAAAGAACCACCGCGATCACAACCAAGGTCAATGGGCCAAAACTAGTTCCCAGCGAAGCCGACTGAAAAATGTTCAAAACCGAAGAAAATCCATAGATCGCAGCCAAGACCCAAAGCGATCTGCCAGGATTCTCGGCCACAACACGAGCCACCGTAGCGCGCGGACTCAACCAAATCGAAACCCAAGGACTACTCTTCATTTTTTATCCTTTACCCTTTAAGTATTCGGGGGCCCCTACTTACTCCAGCAAATGCGGGTCAGAGCTCGGGACCGAAGTCCTTTTGCACCTTATAGCTCAGCTGAGTAACTAGAGGCGCCGGAATCCTCGTACGAGTACCCCCAAAAACCGAGACGATTTTTGGGGACCCCTTCAAGCAAGCCCCTACGAGTGATTGTAAAAATTAATTTATATTTTTACAAGTGTATATTTTTGAAATAAATAGAATTAAAGAGAGATATAGAAGTGTCGGAAGATAACAAAGCCAACAAAACTTAATATAGAAGAGATAAACCAAGACAGGATGATATTGCCGACTGAGCAGGCCAAAGAGAAGCCTTGGATTTCCCGAATCGACTGAACGAGAAGGACAAACGACCAGATTGTGGCAATGAGAGTAATGGAATTAATGAAAAGGGATGAGGGGATTCCTGCATCTTGGATAAATGTGGTATCTGGATGGGTTGCAAGAAGGGCAAACCACATCAAGATGGAAAAAATGGCCGGGATGTGGGACCAGGCAAGGGCTGTTCTAAGGTGGAGTGCCGGAGCCTTGCCTTTAAGCAGGCGTCCGGTAAAATAGAAAATCCAGCTACTAAAATAGAGCCAGATGAAGCCTGCAATCGGGGAAAGGACAAGACAGGTGAGAATTAGAGGATAAAGAGGGAAGGAAAGGCCTAAGGACCACCAATTTGAGTAATAAAAAAAGCACTCAAGAGCATAGATGGCCGCTAAATAGAGGACCCCATACCTTGGATTTGTATGAAGAACGGCTCTGATCGTCTTTTTTGGCTGCCCAAACATTGACAACCAAGGACTCATTCCCACTAGGCCTTTCCTTAATTACTCGAGTCTAGAACTCTTCTTCAGTTTCGGCTTCATCGTCAAATACGATTTCGCCAACTTCTAAAGCCTCTGTTTCTTCCTCTAAGAGAGCCGCTTCATCATCGATTTCAATCACACCGCTGGGGATCGCTTTCTTCTCCACAGGAGGCTGGGCATTTTTTTGTGAACAAATGGCTGAGGTTGTAGCCATAATTGCAAAAGCTGTAGTTAAAAGCATCATGGAAAAAACTCCTTGGTTTCCATATCCAAAGAGTTTAAATCATCGGATGTCTTTTCGTAAAGACAATAGGAAGCCCTTGGCCTCCTATCATCAGGATCCGTAACGAGATAAAGCTAGTCTTTCTTATTGCAGCAGTGGCAACTTGGGCCACATTTGCATCCGCAGCCACAGCAGCGGCAAATCAGGCCGATGCCATAGAGGCCAGCCAAGCCGACCAAGGCAAAAATCACTCGGGCGCCCATCATAGACATCCCGCCGAACATACTGGAAATGAAATCGTATTGGAAAAAGCCCACGAGACCCCAGTTCAATGAACCGATGACCATCAAGAGCAAAACTAAAAAGCGAATGACTTTCATTGAGTCCTCCTAGGAGATTATTTCCCCTCTAACCTTCATCCTAAAAGAATTTTGAATAAATAGGAATGGAGTTGTCATTTTTCGATTAAAACTGATATCCTCTCTGACTTATGGCGGATTTTGATCATCAGACCCTTGCGCATTTAAAGAAGCTGTGCCGGATCGACTGCAGCGAAGAAGAAGATGCCGATATTCAAGCGAGCTTGAGCCGCGTGCTCGATTACATGGCGCAATTGAATGAAGTGCCGACGGAAGGGGTTAAGACTTGCCGCTTTGTGTTGCGATCGATGCTGAAAAACACAATGCGGGAAGATGAGGTCAAAGACCCTCTGCCCCGCGAAGAATTTCTTGCCAATGCCCCAGACCAAATCGGGGGGATGATCCGCGTCCCACCTGTATTGAAAGCGCCATCATGAAACCCTACCACCACCTCTCTGCCACCGAACTCCGAGACGCCTTTGTAAAGGGAGAGATGAAGGCGGTCCAAATTGTGGAGCATTTCCTCAAGCGGATCGAACGGCATAATAAAGATCTGGGCGCCTTCCTCGATGTGATGGGCCCTCAAGCCCTATTGAAAGCCGAGGCGCTTGACCGCAAACGGGCGCATAATCAGCCATTGGGCAAAATGGCCGCGGTTCCCATCGCCATTAAAGACAACATCCATATCCATGGAGAAACTACAACCTGCGGCTCCAAGTTTTTAAAGAACTACCGCGCCCCTTTCCATGCGACAGCGGTCCGTTATCTAGAAGCGGAAGATGCCCTCTTTATTGGGAAAACCAACATGGATGAATTTGCCATGGGCTCCGCCACTGAAAACTCTGCCTATTTTCCGGCTCATAATCCTTGGAATTTAAGCTGCGTTCCGGGCGGCTCTTCGGGGGGCTCCTCCGTCGCTGTCGCCAGCCGCCTTTCCTCCATCGCATTGGGAAGCGACACGGGAGGCTCGATTCGCCAACCCGCCGGCTTTTGCGGCGTCGTTGGATTTAAGCCCACTTACGGGCGCGTCTCCCGCTATGGCTTGGTCGCTTTTGGCTCTTCGCTCGATCAAATCGGCCCCGTTTCTGCCACCGTAGCCGATGCGGCCCTGACCATGGAAGTGATCGGCCGCCACTGCCCCCACGATGCGACGAGTCTTGACTTCCCCCCTGAAGTCTACAAATTGCACAAAGATTTAAAAGAGATCAAAATTGGCGTCCCTCAAGCCTTTCTTGAAAACCTAAAGCCGGAGATGAAAGGCAATTTCATGGAAGCTCTCGAAGTGATGAAATCGCTCGGCGCCAAAGTCATCGACATCAATCTCGATATTTTAAAATACTCGATCGCCGTCTACTACATCCTCGCCACCGCCGAAGCCTCGACCAATTTAGCCCGCTTCGATGGAATTCGCTACGGCCTCCGCTCGAAGAGGGCAAAAACTCTTGAGGAAATCTACGAATATTCCCGCAGAGAAGGCTTTGGCCGCGAGGTGAAGAAACGGATCATGCTGGGCACCTACGTTCTCTCAGCCGGATTCCAGGACGCCTATTATAAAAAAGCGCAGAAAGTGCGCACCCTCATGCTCGACGCCTTTGAAAAGGCCTTTTCCGAATGCGACGCCGTGGCGATGCCTATTTCCCCCACCGGCGCCTTTGAGCATAATTCGATCCACGACCCAATAGAAATGTACATGCAGGACATCTTCACCATCCCCGCCAATCTCGCAGGCCTTCCCGCCATTAGCATCCCCTCCGGATTCGATTCTCGCACTATGCCCCTCGGCCTACAGCTCATCGGCCCTCAAATGTGCGACGTCCCCCTCATGCAATACGCCTACGCCTATGAACAAGCGAGCCGCCAGATGAGAATCCCCCCCGCCTATGAGGCCGAGGCATGAAAGACGATCTCCCTTATGATCTTTGGGAACCGGTCATTGGACTAGAGATCCACGTCCAACTCAATACGAAATCTAAAATTTTCAGCTCCGCCCCCAACCATTTTGGCGATGAGCCCAACACCAACATCTCCGTCGTTTGCACGGGTCAGCCCGGCGCTCTTCCCGTCCTCAATAAAGAAGCGGTGAAAAAGGGCATCCAACTCGGCCTCGCCTTAGGCAGCGACATCACCCGCATCAGCAACTTCGACCGGAAATCCTATTTTTATCCCGATAGCCCTCGTGGATTCCAGATCACCCAATTTGAACATCCCCTCCTCCGTGGCGGGCAAGTCACCGCTGATGTCGACGGCGCAACCAAAACCTTTAAAATCAACCGCGCCCATCTCGAAGACGATGCGGGGATGTTAAAACACTTCACCACCTTCGCCGGCGTCGACTACAATCGCGCAGGCGCTCCTCTCATTGAAATCGTCTCAGAACCCTGCCTCCATTCTGCCCGCGAAGCCGCAGCCTACGCCATGGCCATCCGCGCCATCGTCCTCTACCTCGACATCTCCGATGGAAACATGGAAGAAGGCTCGCTTCGTTTTGATGCCAACATCTCCGTCCGCCCCTTCGGTGAAAAAGGACTCCGTCCCCGCATTGAAATCAAAAACATGAACTCCTTTACGTTCATGGAAATGGCGATTCAATCGGAGATCAGCCGCCAAATCGCCCTCTATCTCAAAAATCCCGACACCCCCCACCTCGAACTCATTCCCCCCGGCACCTACCGCTGGGATCCTGACAGCAAACAAACCATTCTCATGCGCCGCAAAGAAAGCGCCGACGACTACCGCTACTTTCCCGAGCCCGACCTCGTCCCCATCGTCCTCTCAGAAACCCTCATCGACGAACTCCGCGCCACCCTCCCCGAGCTCCCCCACGACCGCTACCGCCGCTACATTTCCGATCTCAACCTCACCTCTTACGCCGCCTCCACGCTCATCAATGAAAAAGCTCTCTCCGACTACTTTGAAGAAGCGCTTAAAATCTGCAAAAGCCCTCGCCTCCTCTGCAACTGGATCACGGTGGAATTTGCCGGCAGGCTCAAAGAAAGCGGCAAGACCCTTCTCGACCTGGGCATCCCGCCCCGCCACGTCGCCAAACTCGTCCAAATGATCGAATCTAACCAGATCACAGGCCGCATCGCAAAAGCCGTTGCCGACGAGATGATCGCCGAGCCTGGCGCAGATCCGGAAGTGATTGTGAGGCAGAATCCCGACTATCAACCAGTGGGAGACGTCGCAGCGATCGAGCCGCTTGTCGACCAAGTACTGGCTGCCAATCCCCAATCGGTCGCTGACTTTAAGGCAGGAAGAGATAAAGCTTTCGCATTTCTGGTTGGCTCGGTCATGAAGCTAAGCCGCGGCAAAGCCTCCCCACAAGTCGTCAACGACCTCCTCCGCAAAAAGATCGCAGAACAGTAAATAGACGGCTCATCACCTGAGACGTAATGCGAATATCAGCGCGGAGAAAAGAACTGAGTTATCGCAGAGGGCGCAGAGGTGAGGGAAGCCCTCACACTCCCCAAATTTTTAAAAACAAGCCGTGACCTCTAATTTCCATACTTTTTCTGGGTGTGTGAGGGCTTCCCTCACCTCCGCGTTCTCCGCGGCTAACTCCCTTTGCGCGTCTCGCGCCTCCGCGCTGATATTCGTATTATGCCTATGGTTATAAGCCCGTATGTCCTGCTTGCAAAAAATTGGCGCTTCTACTAAAGTCTCCGCCTCTTTCAACAAGGAGAATCCCATGTCAGTATCAACGGTCAGCGCTGCTCGTCGCACTCTTCCACAACCATCCGTTCAGGATCAATTTGAAGAGGCTGTAAATTACGGGCATCTTGATCTCGCCACAGAACTTCTCGAGTTTGCAGGCGCTCAAATCAATGACCAAAGTGCATGGAATCAGTCAACCCCCCTGATCCGGGAACTTCGGGGTCAATCAAGGGAAGAAGTTGTTGCATTTCTCCTGGATAATGGGGCGAGAGTAGATCTTGCCGATAACGGAGGTGAAACCCCTCTTCATGTGGCGGCGGAGCATTTCAATACCCGTATGGTTCGCCTTCTTCTAAAATACAATCCTCCAATCAATGCACAAGACAACAAAGGGCAGACCCCTCTTCATTTAACAGTAAGGAACTATAATGATGATACGATGAATCTTCTCGTTGAAGGGGGCGGGGCCAATATCAATCTCCCAGATAAGGAGGGAACAACCCCTCTTGGCTATTGTTGCTCCTGGGGGCGTTACGATAGAGCCAAATACTTTTTCGACAAGGGCGCCGATGTCAATCCCACCACAGAAAAAGATTGCGGCCCTTTTTACGGCGCTCTCTACCGATGTAAAAAAGAGGAGTTCCCCTTCGATCAACTGGCCTTAGATATGATTCCAAAACTCAACGATGTCAATCGACCCAACTGCTTTGGCGATTGTTATCTTCATCTCTGTGTAGGACGGCATAAATTTGATCTGAATGGCCCTGGCCTAGACCGAACACCACACATCAATGCTTTGCTTGAGAAAACGGCAGATGTGAATTGTCAAGATCGACGTGGGTACACACCCCTTCATTTAGCAGTACAAGGGAGAAAAGAGGATCTCCTTCCTATTTTCATTGCAGCCAAAGCAGATATAAACAAACCAAGTCAAGGGGGCCTCACTCCTGTTCAAACTGCCGCAAGAGATGGTTCCGAAGGAATTGTCCGCTATCTTCTCGAAAATCATGCCATTGTTCCCGAAGACGCACAAAAAGCCTTCGATGGCGGCGATTTTGAAATAGCCATCTCCCACATCAAAAAGAGTATCCCTATCCCTAAGAGCCCTGCAAAGACTCTGGATAAAGAGGACCTTCGCTATTTTGTTATGGCCTAGGATGGAAGGCCTTGAAGGCGGCTTTTAAGCGATTGCCTGTGACGTGCGTGTAGCGGTCGGTGGTGCCGATGTCCTCGTGCCCAAGCATGTCTTGGATTAGGCGGAGGTCGGCGCCATTTTCAAGAAGATGGGTCGCAAACGAGTGGCGCAGCGTGTGGGGCGAGATCGATTTGACGATGCCCGCCGATTGCGCGTAGGCCTTGACCCGCCCCCAGATGGTGACGCGATCGATTGGCTTGCCCCGATTGGAAATAAAGAGAGGGGCATTTTCAACGGTTACTTCTCCGCGGAAATGCACAAGATAGTGATCCACCGCCTCGATGGCTTTTTTGCCAACGGGAATGATCCGCTCTTTCTTCCCCTTTCCCTTCACCTTCACAAAGGTATCGCTGAGATCGGTGATTTTCAGCTGGCAGAGCTCTGAGACTCTCATTCCCGTCGCATAGAGAAGCTCGAGAATCGCCTTGTCGCGCGCGCCTTGAAAGTCTTTAGGCTGCGGCTGGGCCAAAAGAGTGTCGATCTCCTCAATGCTCAATACCTCGGGAATCAATTGCCACATCTTGGGGGAATCAAAGTAGCGCCCCAAATCAATCGAGATCTCCCCTTCCTTTTTCAAGAAGCGGAAAAAGACTTTGACGGAGACCAAAATGCGGCAGATGCTTGAGCTGGCATATTCCTTTTCTTTCAAAGACCCGAGAAAGGCTAAGATCGATTCGGGCTGCACCTGTTTCCAGTCTTTCACGCCCAAAAAAGAGGCAAATGCGCGAATATCGCGCCCATAGGCTTCAATCGTATGGACAGAAAGCCCCTTTTCCGTGCGGATGTAATTGAGAAAATCGAGAATGAGTGGCTCAGACATTAAACCCTGTTATAGCGCAACCTCGGCTCCTGTTCAAGATGCTTTTCCCAGCGCCATTTCATAACAACATTTTGGACTGCTCTTGAGTCGATCGTAAACCAAAGGAGCGCGGCAATGGCAAAACCCACCGGGGCGAGCAGCGGAAAGAGAAGGGAAAGAAGACTCGCAATGAAGCCAATGATCCCAACCAGAGTGAAAAATTTGTACTTCACCCGCTCTTGGTAATTGGCTTTTTCCACCTCATAGACAATCTCCTCTGCCTTTTGCAGCGCGGCGGCATCGCCCGCCTCGACCCCGCGAAGCAGTTCTTCAAAATTTGTCAGCTTGCGCAAGAATTCGCCGCAGGTGGCATTGGTGCGCCGCTCAAACTGATCCCACTTCTTCTGGATCCGCTTGCCCATGAGCTTCAGCGCCTCTTGGGGAGAAGATGTTGTCTGCCTGATTTCCATCATTTCCCATTCGGAAAGCGCGACCTGATTTTGGATCCAGCGAAGCGCTGTATAAAGGCGCTTGGGTTCGTTCGATTCTGAGAGGATCTCTTTTAATTCTTTGCGGAAGTCATGGGTGATTTTCCAGCCATTCGCAGAAAGGGCGACGATGCCTCCGTTCATGATCATACCGCAGATGCTGGTTGCAAAGCCAGCCGATGCAGTGAGAGCGGCATTTTGCGCGAAACTAGCTGATGTGGTGATTGTCATCGCAGCCCCAACCGATGCGTACGCCATTCCATCGATGCCGGTAAATGCCGCTTGGATGCCCCCTTCCCAGTCGCCGTAACGCAAGGCTCTGAGCCCATCTTTTCCCGCCGATCGAGTGATGAGCAGCCCTTGCCCAAAAGCTAGGGCGCCGCCGAGAATCGAAGATCCAGCCACCCCTTTCATCAGAGCCGTCGCTGCATTGGCAGGGAATGTGGGAATTTGCACAAGGGCCGAGGTAGAGTTCCTCCAAAATGAATTTCCGTCGATTACGCAGGCGTTATATTCCCGTAGACGGGAAGGAGGTTTATCTGGCTTTTGATCCCTCTTCTTAAATCGTCCCTGAGCGATCGCCTCAATCGCTTTTTCTCTTTTTGTGGGTCCGCCGCCGATTCTTTTGGCGATTTTCTCTACTTCCTGGATCTGTCGATAGAGGCGGGTAAACGGGCTATTCCCCCGAATTAGGGATGAAAAAGGGACGATTTGGCGCCAGCCTAAACCGGTCCGAATCAGAAACCCCCTCCCTTCCTTGATCTGGAAGTCAAAGGGGCGGGACACATCTATGTGAGGGGCGACTCTAGGATCGTTTAGAACGTGGGAGAAAGCCTCTTTAAGCCGCTCCTTTACCCCAAGCGGAAGATCATCCTCTTTCAAGTCTCTTTTGCTTAAAAGAGAGAGGGAATTAAGAGAATCTAATTCAATTCTTGCTGACATAATTTATTATTATAACATAATAAACAACAAAAAACAATATAGAATTTATTTTAAATACCACCCGCAGGGGCATCGAGAGGGCCCATGACAAGGGCGCCCGAATCGGGGTCTTTCTTCATCAATTGGACAAAGAAATTATAGAGCGTAATCAACAGGAAGACAGCCGAAGCGACCCCCATGATGATATAGGGCAAAGTTCCGAAAGAGAAGAAGTCAGCCAGAATGACCCCAATTAAGCTTACGACAGAGAAAATCAATCCAACCAAATAAAGACCCATCTTCACTTTGTTTTCTTTCAGGATTGTTTGAATGAGTGCATCCGCTTCTTCTAGGGCGGCGGGGTCATTCAATCTCGCTAAAAGAGGCTCTACCTTATTTAAGATGAGATCCAAGCTTTTATTGCTCGTTCGCCGCTTTAGATATTTCACCTTCACTTCGGCCTTATCGGCAAGTCTTTGTTTAAAAAGCTCTTCTTTTTCTTGTTTGCTCATCTCAGGATGCTCTTCATTGATCTCGTGGATCAAATCTCTCTGTTCATTTTTCGAGACTGAAAGCTTCTCCTTTAAAAAGTTCAGCGTTCCTCTCACCTGCTGTTCCCTACTCAATTCTTTATTTTCATAGTATTTATTCACTTCTTTGCGAAAATCCCAACAGCGATAAATGCCCAAACTCGATAATCCGATACCCACAATCGATCCAATCCCGAAAAGCAAGTCCGCAACAAATGACAAACCCGTCGCCGTCATCACAGCCGCATTTGTTGAAACAGCTGCTTTTCCAGCGATAAAGAAAACCGACCCAGTCGTTCCCAAACTACCCGTTGTCAATCGGCCAACAGCGCGGTTCTTTCCCTCATCATCTCTAATTTGTTTCGCATGGTTATAATCTTTCCAGCCCCCTCTCACTTCGCGAGCGCCAAAAATCGTCCAAAGTGCACCTGCGCCATAGGCTAAATTGTGAGGGATGATGTGACTTGGGCCAATCATCGGAACCGATCTCAAGATATCTCGCGTGAGAGACAGAGTGTTTTCGCTGATGGCTGTTAAGGTCAATATGTTTCCCTTCACTCCGGGAACGGAAGATTTCAGCATCGCATCGACAGCGACTTTCGCCGTCTTCTTCCTCACCGCTTCCTCTTCCGCATCGACCGGCTTCTCCTTTACTGCTCCGATATGGGAATAGAATTGCGGAATGCGAGCCAGTTTTTTCAGCTCTTTTAAAGGCCCCGGCTCCATCTTGAAAAACCTTGCCCTCTCCCCTTCTGGAACAATCTCCACTCCCCTTCGGCCGATGGTGAAATTAAAACTTGTCTCAGAGCCCATTCGATCAAAAAACGAGCGAATCGCCCCATCTTTCAATAAATATTTTGATAGAGTTGATTCAGCGCGCTCTTTATGGAACTGTTGCAGTTCCAGCGGGGCGCTCCCAGGTGCGCTTAATGTATCGAGTTGAACCGAATATGAACCCATAGTATCTCAAGCTAAAGAGATAATATTATAGCCTATATTCTTATTATTTAGATATAAACGAATCTATTTGAATTATTCACTAAAAAATTTAATTAGATGATTGCAAAGCGGTGTTGTATCGAGGCGCGGCACATCCAATGAATTCACAAAACCACCAGAAGCTTGCGCTTTACGGTAAGCATCTATGCTAGCATAGACTTTAGGACGGCATGTATAATCTGAGTAATTCTCATCAGCTATTTTTACCCAATATTCATGGAAGAGTTTTCTAGACAACTCAATGAGCCAATTTCTCATTTCTACCGCATCAGCGTCATCGGATTCTGGATTTACAACTAGCTTTCGAAGAGCCGCCTTGCCCTTTTTCGCTGCTTCCGAGTCATTCTGAGTGTGGGGTTTTAAATCGCTATATCGAACATCTTCCAAGAAAGATCCTGGGTGTTCTGTTCCATACTGAACAGACCAAGCTTCTAAAAGATCGCGCCATTCCTTAATGATTGGATTTACGCTGCTCGAAGAAGGAGCCATTCGAGGGCTTGAAATAGGCGATGAAGCATTGCTTGGGGCAGGAGAAGGTTCTTCTGGAAGACTTGAAAGAGCTGGCAATGGGCCGCTAACAACAGATTCCATTTCAGAGACAACAGGCGACGGCGCTCTGGCTACTGGAGGTTCTGTAGCAACAACTCTTGGACTCGCATTAGCTGGTGGAAGAGGGGGAAGATTTATGGGAGCTGGGTTAGATGGAGCTGCGATTCGGGTGATGACAATGGATGACAAAGCATTCGTCAGATCTTTTTTGGGAGAAAGAATCTGATAAGCCTTTCGCGCAACCTTTGTGGTTGTTGGGGCATCCGCGAAGACTTCTGCAGCCAATTGCCGCCGATCAATTTTCCGCTCTTGCAACTCATGAAAATTGCCTTTGCCGTTCAATACTTCAAAGGGTGAATCGATAATGGATAAAGCGTCGCTTGCTGGCTGTCCATTTGTTTTGAATAGGAAGGCTGTAGAACCCATGTTAGCCTGAAAAAGAGCATAAGCTGCCTTTGGAATCACCGTCAGAGCCTCTTCTTGCAACCGATGATCAATCATCGGCAAAACCCTGCCTTTCAATAAATCAGCTCTCAGGACGGCTATATCGGACCAATCGCCCCTATCTGAGCAAAGAGCATTTCGAAAATAGAGCCAATCCCCATCGGTGTCTACTCCAGTCGGAAGCTGACCCATTGGGGGCAAAAAGCTAGGAAGTGGGGCTGAATTGCTAACCGGCATAATTTATTCCAATTTATCCCAAATATTATATCAAATATTTGTATTTCAATCAATTAGGGATTTAAACCCTCAACCAAACCCCAACCCCCTCAGGCTCAAAGACCTTGTATAGAATCACCTTTTAAACTAAGCTCCCAATTATGAAGGAAGAATCGATTATCCCCCATCATACGGAGCCGTTTCGCTCAGTTCTGGTCTTTGGCCCCCCTGGGTCTGGGAAGGGCACCTTGGGCAAATTCCTCAGCAGCGCGGGGAACCATTTCCACCTCTCATCCGGCGATATCTTCCGGGGCCTTTCCCCTGAGTCTCCCGCAGGCAAGCTCTATCACAATTACGCCGGAAAGGGGCTTCTGCTGCCCGATGAAGTGACCCTCCAGATCTGGCATCACTTCGTCCATGGCCTCATCGCCACCAACCGCTATTTCCCCTCCCAGCAGCTCCTCCTCCTCGATGGCATTCCCCGCACCCTGCGCCAAGCCGACCTGCTGGAAAAGCACATTCACATTGAACGGATCGTTGTCTTAGACATTGAAAACATCGAGGAACTCATCAAACGGCTTCAAAGAAGAGCGCTCATTGAAAAGAGGACAGATGACATGGATGCCCAAGTGCTGCGCACCCGGATGGAAGTCTATCAGCGCGATACAGTCAAACTGCTCAAGCATTACCCAAGCCGCCTCATCTCCCGTTTTAACGCCGATCAAAAGCCTCTCGAAGTCCTCCGCGATGTACTCGTCGGACTTTCAGAGCTTCTGAGCTTGTGAAAAAATGGTTACCCAGCCGCTTTTGCGAGATTTTTGGCCCTGAAAGTGCAGAAAAATCTCATCAAAATCGGTGGATGTCCCCATTTTTTCACAAGCTCTTTCCCAATAAAAAAGGCCCTTAAAAAAGGGCCTTTTGGATTCACTTTCCTAGAAGGATAATGAATTATGCTATGTCGGAAACATTGAGCGCATTACCAACGCTTGGCCCAGTCGTAATAACTGGCAATGCCGGCGTTGTTGGAGCAGTTGGTCTTCCCCAACCAAACAGCCTGCTAAGAAGCCCTGATGGTTGTTCAACATCAGCTACATCACCATCTAAATCAAGCTCTTGATCTCTAGGTTCTTCTTGCGTCACTGCCACTGCTGGTGTGGTAGGTGCGGCAGCTCTCTTCAAGAAAGCTGGCAGGCCTATTCCACTAAACATTCCTGGTCTAGGAGAATCGAGGTTAGCATTAAACGCATTACCTAGAACTTCTGGTTCTTTCTCAGCAACTGGAGCTGGAATTAGCGGAACCGGAGCTTGCTCTGGTTCTTTCTCAGCAACTGGAGCTTTTTGAGCTGCCGCTGGGGCTGCGCCGAGGGGATCTTCCCCATTTACAACGGGTGCTGCAACAGAGAGTCTTGGTGCTGGGATAGCATTAGCGAGCACATTAGCCGCTTGATCAGGTCTCTTGAGGAGTCCTGCCAAGTTTATATCGACAATGCCAGCGCCTGATTGCTGAAGCCCTACAATCTCTTCTCTAAGAGCTTTTTGGGTTGCTTCTTTCTCCGCAAAAACGGTATTCATAATTTTCTTCTGACCGTCATCCAAATTAATTTTTCTTGGTTTAGAAGCAAATTCTTTATACGCCGCTATAGCAGCATCGACTTGCGCTAATTGTTCAAGGATCTTGTCATTAAACGAGATCAAGGAAGCATTGTTAACGCGAATTTCTTCTCCCTTCGCCGAAAGCTTATCAACTTCTGAACGAACAGCTTGTGTCAATTTGTTGTACTTAGCTGTTAGATTTCGTTTATCTGCGGCTTGAGCACCTGGATAAGCCTGGATTGCAGCCCGAGCTATACGAATTTCTTCTATTGCTTGACCAATGGTCATTCGTTTCGTTTCTTTGGCTACCGGACTTACTGTTCTTACTCCATTTTCTACAACCTCTTCAGGTCTGAAAATCTGAACATCGATCAGGATATTTTCAAGCATAGTGTATTCTGCTTCCAATCTTTCGCCTGTGTCTACTAATACACCATACTGGCGATTTAGAGCTTTCAATGCTCTTTGAGCATTGGTAATTTGAGCTAACCGTTCATTAAATTGGTCAAACAACGCTCTTCGTGCTTTTGCAACGTTTTCTCGAGCTTTTTGCGCGCGAGTTTTCAGATTAGCATCGATCTTAGCCATTGCGCGTGTTCTTAGAGCACGCTGGACGATATCGCCGAGCGTTTGTCCAAGCTTAGCTACGCTTGCTTGTCTTTGCAATTTAGCTTTTTCTTGCAGAGCTTTTTTAGCCTGGATTCCTTTTATCCTAGCTTCAACAGCTTGCTCGAATGCTGGCTGATCTGCTTCATTTAGAACACTAGATTGAACTAGTTCGTCGCCAAATGAATGGGCTTGTTTGTTTCCATCTTTTTTGATCTCATCCACTGCGGCTTGAACTTGAGCCAATCGAACATCTTCTGAATCGCGAACGTGGGCCAAGACAGCGTCTATTTGATCATTGGTCATGAAGCCTTTTGCAACGGCGCCATTGAGATTTCTCAACAGCTCTTCAGTCGCTTGTGCAGGCGTTCCGTTTTGCAGAGCAAATACGTATGCCTTTTCACATGCCTCTCCGAAAGCATTTCGGAAATCGTCGGCATGCTGGACAACGTAAGCATAGATCTCATCTTGAATCAAAGCATCTTTGTGGAATTCCCCACCTCTATCAACGATGAGTAGAGAAGGATTCACAAGCTTCTTATCTCCTGCGCTTGCAGCTAAACGGCCTGTAAAGAATCCATACAGATCAAACTGTTCTTCTGGCGTGGCTCCATTTGCATGCTTTGCCAATGCATTCACAAGATTTGTCAAATGACCTTGCGCATCTGCCTGGACTTCATTACCTAATTTGTCATAAAACCGGCTTCGGCCCTGAACTTGTCTATTGATCAATTGATATTCATCAACGATGCTATCCACTAATTTTTCAACTTCTTTTCGAATAGCGCCTCGTGCCTTCGCGTAATCGCTTAAGACCACTGGATCAGATGCCTGAGCTTTGCTGAATTTAGCTAATACTCTTGACAGCCCGCTTCTTATTTTTTGAGAGAGTGTCATCGTGCTAACAGCAGTATCCTTAACAGATTTGTCATCTTGCGCATCTGCAGCTGTTTTTCTTTCTACTTCTTCTTCAACACCAGAAAGATCATTTTCGCCTCTAACTGCGCTAACTGACTTTCTGCCTTCATTCGATGCACCTGGCTGAGAAATGACGGAAAGTCTAACATCTAGAGCTGCGCCTGCTTTTTCTGATCCATCAGCAGCAGCCTGTTTCAGGTTATTCGTGTCAGATGATTTTAGAACTTCGACTTTTGTATCGCTATCCCATCGGATTGTCCATGGGGCACCAAAGCCGAGTAGGGTGAATAAGGGTAGTGCTATAAACACCATGGCAAGAGTGTAGACACCAGCCAATACGGCCTTCAGAATCCCTTTTGTGCCCTCTGTATTTTTCGCCTTATCTTGAAGTTCATACGAAAGTTTGAACATGTGATCAAAAAGAGACGTTCGGTTAAAATACTCAACGACTCTTGATTTGCCATCTGAAGTCTTTAGAGTACCGCTTCCTTGAACATCCGCATCTTCATCATCTCCCGTGTCGGGAAGAATAGCGTGTACGCCCTTTTTACGATTTGTTTCATTTTGATCTGAAAGTTCATCTGCGGCTTTTGCGGCAATGTGTTGCGCGCGGAGCACTTGGTTGGTATCTTCTGCATCGGTAGTTTCATTCGTTACTGTTCGCATTGCACCGAGTTGTTCCCCTTCTTTAGAAGGCGTTGCTTCAGGAGCTTTAGTCTTCCCGAAAAGATTTGGGAAATGTTTCTTGAAAAAGTTTTCTTTGTTAGCCCATTGAAGATCGAGTTTTTGCTGTGCTGGCCGAGCTTTTGCTTTGGGGTCGATTTCGTTTGCAAAAGCACTCTCTTGCCGGACAATGGTTCTTTGTCTTTCAGCTGAGAGCGCTGCAAGATTCTCATATACTTGCGTTGCGTCTTGATCATTGGGTAGGTTGCGTGCTTCTATCCCTTCTGCAATTGAAGCAGCGGCAACAGCGTCTGATAGTTTTGGTACTGACATAAATTATCTCCAATACTTGGATTATTAAGTTTTTATCTTTGTTTAGTTTATTTAAATTTATGCAATATTTTAATAGAATCTGATTATAAATTCAACAACAAAAGGCAGGTAAATTAAATAGTTATAATATTATAAATTTAACTATTATGATTTTTAGTATAATAAAATTTTCAATATTATGAGCTGGGAAGACCTTGTATTTTTCTGGGCTAACAGCTATATTGCCTAGTGGAAAGAAGGTTCCCCTATGGCAAAGATTATTTTTGAAGATAGCCGGGAAGAAGTGGAGTTACCCGACGATTCCCCCATTATAGAAGCTTGTGAGCAAGCGGGGGTCCCTTTTGCCTGTACGGAAGGGGTTTGCGGCACCTGCGTCATCGAAGTGACCGAAGGGATGGAAAACCTCTCTGAATTCAACCAAGCCGAGTCTGACTTTCTCGGCGAACTCGATAAAGAGCGCCTCGCCTGCCAATGCAGGATCAAGGGCGGCTGTATCAAAATCAAATTTTAATTTAGGACCTCTATGGCACAAATCACCCGCGACATGACGATCGAAGAAATTTTTAAACGATTCCCTCACAAGAGCCAAAAGCTGGCTCAAGAAATGACTAACATGGGGCTCCATTGCGTCGGCTGCAGCGCCTCCACTTGGGAGACGATCGAAGCCGGAATGCTGGGCCATGGCATGACGGAAGAGGACCTCACCAAGCTCCTGAACAACCTCAATAAAGTCCTTGCAGAGCAAGAAGACCTCACCACCATTACCATCACCCCCAAAGCGGCTGCAAAATTCCTCAACATTCTCGCGGAAGAAGGCAAGACTGGCTGGAGCCTCCGTTTTGGCGAGCGAGCGGCGGGCTGCAGCGGATTCGAATATTTCCTTGACTATTCAGAGAAGGCGAAGCCGGGCGACCTCGTTCTCGAGTCCAGCGGCATCCAAATCCACCTCCATCATAAATCAGCTGACCGCCTCATGGGCTGCGTCATCGACTATCTCGACGGCCTCCAAGGCGCCGGTTTCAAAATCACCAACCCCAATGTGAAATCCGCCTGCGGCTGCGGGACTTCTCACGGGTATTAAAATCTGAAATCTGAATTATGAAATCCACCCCAGAGGGAAATCTGAAGTCTGAATTATGAAATCTGAAAACGTCGGGGCTTCGCCCCCGCACCCCATGGGGAAAATCTGAAGTCTGAATTATGAAATCTGAAAACGTCGGGGCTTCGCCCCCGCACCCCATGGGGAAAATCTGAAGTCTGAATTATGAAATCTGAAAACGTCGGGGCTTCGCCCCCGCACCCCGTTAAGGGGGATTTAAGGGATCGTACTAAAAAATTTGCTATTAGAGTCGTTAATTTATATACCCATTTACCCAAGACAATGGCCGCCGGGATGATTGGAAAACAGCTGCTTAGAAGCGGCACTTCTGCTGGAGCCCACCTACGAGAGGCTTATAGAGGGCGGTCAAAAGCGGAGTTTGTAGCTAAACTAGATCTAACCCTCCAGGAACTTGACGAATCTCTCTATTGGTTAGAACTGCTGATGGACACAAAACTCATCCCCAAAAACCGCCTATCCTCCCTATATAAAGAAGCCGAAGAATTAGTCGCTATCTTCACCTCAGTCTCTAAGAAAACAAAAGCCAACTAAATGGGGGCAGCGGGGGCTTCACCCGACTGGGGGTGCGGGGGCGAAGCCCCGACGTTTTCAGATTTCATAATTCAGATTTCAGATTTCCCTCTGGGGTGGACTTCAGATTTCTCTTTTTATATGTGAATGGGGCTCTTAAACAGTCCCATCGCGCCTTCCTTCAATGCTTCTGATAGAGTTGGATGCGCGTGGCAGGTGTCGGCGAGTTGCTCCGCGGTGGCGCGGAGTTGGATGGCGAGAGTGGCCTCCGCGATGAGTTCGGAGGCGTTTGGTCCGAGGATGTGGACGCCGAGGAGACGGTGGGTGTTGGCGTCGGCGAGGAGTTTGACGAAGCCTTCGTCGTCGCCTGTACAGCGAGCGCGGGAGTTGGCTTTGAAGGGAAATTGGGCGGTTTTATAGGCGAGGGAGCGGGATTTGGCCTCTTCTTCGGTGAGGCCGACGGCGGCAACTTCGGGGTGGGTGTAGGCGACGCTGGGGATGGCGATGTAGTCGATGGTGGGGTGATGGCCGGCGATGAATTCAGCGACGGCGATGCCTTCTTCGGAGGCTTTGTGGGCGAGCATGGGGCCGTCGACGAGATCGCCGATGGCAAAGATGTGGGGGTGGAGGGTGCGGAAAGAGGCGTCGATGAGAATAAAGCCTTTGGGATCTTTTTGGATGCCGAGCGCTTCGAGATTGAGATCGTGGGAATAGGGGCGGCGGCCTACAGCGACGAGGATGGCATCGGCGGACATTTGCGTTGTGTTGGTGGGGCCTTCGATGGTGAGGGTGGTTTGATTGGCTTTGATGACTTTATGGGAGAGGTTAAATGTCATCCCTTGAGTGGTAAGACTTTTTTGAAGGCCGCGCGAGAGGGAGTGGTCGAAGGTAGGGCAGATGCGATCGAGAAATTCGATGAAGGTGACTTCAGAGCCGAGGCGGCTGTAGACGGAGCCGAGTTCCACGCCAATGATGCCCGCCCCGACGACAAGGAGTTTTTTGGGAACTTGGGACAGCGCTAGGGCACCTGTCGAGGAGAGGATCTTTTTCTCATCAAAGGGGAGAAAGGGAAGGGAGATGGGCTCGGAACCGGTGGCGAGGATGATGTATTTGGCTTCGAGGATTTGATTGGCGACAGTTACATGATGAGGATCTTGCAGGCGGCCGTGGCCTTGGATCCAATCGATCTTGTTTTTCTTAAAGAGCCCCTCAATGCCTTTGGTAAAGCCGGCGACGACTTTTTCCTTTCGGCTCATCATTTGGGAAAAATCATAGGAGAGCGCTTGGGTGTGAATGCCATGAAGATTCCCCTCTTTTTGGACTTTCCAATAGAGTTCAGAGGAGTGAAGCAGCGCCTTGGAAGGGATGCACCCCACATTGAGGCAGGTGCCGCCGAGTGTTTTGCTTTTCTCGATGCAAGCGACTTTTAGGCCAAGCTGCGCTGCGCGGATGGCCGCCACATAACCGCCCGGCCCCGATCCAATGACAACGACATCGTATGCGCTCATAAGTCCAATAAAAGGCGTGCGGGTTCTTCGAGGTTTTTCTTTAGGTGCATTAAAAAGGAAACGGCTTCTTTTCCATCGACAATCCGGTGATCATAGCTGAGAGCGAGATACATCATGGGGCGAATCACGATTTGATCATTGACGACGACGGGGCGCTTCACAATGTTATGCATCCCCAAAATGGCACTTTGCGGGGGATTGAGGATCGGCGTAGAGAAAAGGGAGCCAAAAATACCGGCATTGGTGATGGTAAATGTGCCGCCCTGCAGTTCATCGACAGAAATAGTGCCACTCCGCGCTTTTTCTGCGAGAATTTTCAATTGTTTTTCAATTTCTGCATAGGAGAGTTGATCGGCATTGCGGATGACGGGGACCATAAGTCCTTTCTCTGTGCTGACTGCCACGCTCATATCGCAATAGTGGTTGTAAACAATCTCATCTCCTTCAATGCGCCCGTTCACATCGGGAAATTCTTGCAGGGCCGCAACACAGGCCTTCACGAAAAAAGACATAAAGCCCAGTTTGACTCCATGTTTTTTGGTGAAATTCTCCTGCTCTTTTTCCCTCACCTGCATCACCGCGCTCATGTCGAGTTCATTGAAGGTGGTGAGCATGGCGGTTTGGTTTTTCACTTCGACAAGCCGCTGCGCGATCACTTTGCGCAATTTGGTCATCTTCTTTCTCGTCTCCCGTGAGGATGTACGCGGCTGTGCGGGCATTTCGCGAGGCATTTCAGCCAAGAAATCATCCGTTTTGCGCCGAATGGGAGTCGCTTCTGTCTTAGATTTTTCAGGCGGCGGAGGCGTTGGAGCAGCCATCTTTTTTGCTGCAGGCGCTGGCGCGCCGGCTCCTTCTGTATCGACGGAGCCGATTGTTTGTCCCACCTTAACCACATCGCCCGTCTTGACCTTCAATTCGAGTTTTCCCGCAGCGGGCGCGTAGAGGACTTGATTGACTTTATCGGTCTCCAACTCCAAGATTTCTTCATCAGCTCTTACAGCCGAGCCGGATGGTTTTAGAATCGATCCGATCGTCGCCTCAACCACCGACTCTCCCATAGAGGGAATCTTAATCTCGATTTTCATATTCTTTTCCTAGCCCAAAGCTTGATCGAGCAGACTTTGCTGCTCCTGTTTATGTTTCATGTGGGAGCCCGTCGCCGTTGTCGGACTAGCAGCGCGCCCTGCATACTGGAGCAAAATCCCCTTCGGCAAATAGGCCTGCAAATAGGGCCCTATAAAATTCCAAGCGCCCATGTTTTCTGGCTCTTCTTGCACCCAAAAACATTCCGTAAAGCCTTTGTACTTGGCGATTGTCTTCTTGAGTTTTTCTATATGCAAAGGATAGAGCTGTTCCACACGGACGATGGCCACACTTGTCATTTTTCTTTTTTCCCGCTCCGCAATTAGATCATAATAGACTTTCCCGGAACAAAAAAGAAGCCGTTTGCATTGGGAAATTGAATCGTCTAAAATCTCTTCAAATTGTCCCGAAGTAAATTCATTGATCGAGCTGGTGCAAACGGGGGCGCGCAAAAGGCTTTTTGGAGTGAGAACAATGAGCGGTTTCTTGATTTTTCGAAGCGCCTGCCGCCGCAGGAGATGGAAGTATTGCGCTGGCGTTGTGGCGTTGACGACTTGAATGTTATTACTCGCTGCTAATTGCAAAAAGCGCTCGGGGCGAGCTGAGGAGTGTTCGGGACCTGCTCCTTCATAGCCGTGCGGCAAAAGAAGCGCAATGGAGGAGGGAGCGTTCCATTTTTGTTCGCCGGTGGCGATGTATTGGTCGATCACTACCTGCGCCCCATTATCGAAATCTCCATATTGCGCCTCCCACAAAACAAGGGCGTTTGCATCGCCCCAGCTATAGCCATATTCAAAGCCAAGGCCGGCAAATTCGGTCAGTGGGGAATTCACCGCCTCGAAACGTCCTTCTTTAATCTGGCAAAGGGGGCAGTAGAATTGGCTTGTCTCTGTATCGACCCAGATCATGTGGCGCTGGCTAAATGTGCCCCGCTTGGAGTCTTGCCCTGCAAGGCGCACCCGCACTTTTTGCTTGAGAAGCGATCCAAAAGCAAGACACTCCCCTGTCGCCCAGTCAATGCCCTTTCCCGATTTCACCGCATTGAGGCGATCCTGGAGCCATTTTTGCAATTTTGGATGGAGGTGAAAGCCTTCAGGGACTTTGCAGAAGATTTCAGCGACCGATTGTAAAGTCGCTGCATCTACTCCGCTTTTAAATGGTTCAAAAAGGGGTTGTTCGACTCCTTTTTCTGGGGGTTTCGATTTCTTTGCTTGCGCCTGAGAGAGGGCCTTTTTGAGATCTTCTTTAAACTGCGTTTCTAGCGCCTCGGCCAATTTCTGTTCTAATTGCCCCTGCTGGATGAGTTGTTCGTAATAAATTTGGCGGATCGGTTTTTTGGAGCGGATGAGTTTATATTGAAGCGGCTGAGTGTAAGAGGGTTCATCTCCTTCGTTGTGCCCATATTTGCGGTAGCAAAGAAGATCGATGAACACATCGCATTTGAACTTTTGCCGGATTTGCATGGCGAGTTTGCCGATAAAAAGGCAACTTTCTGGATCTTCTGCATTCACGTGGAAGACGGGGCAGCTAAATGTTTTGGCGATATCGGTGCAATAGCGAGTTGATCGCCCCTCTTCGGGCAGTGTCGTATAGCCAATTTGGTTATTGATGACGATGTGGAGCGTTCCTCCTACAGAATAAGAGGGCAAATTCATCAATTGGAGCGCCTCGTAAATCACTCCTTGCCCAGCTAGCGATGCATCTCCATGAATCAAAATCGGGCAAACTTGTTCTTGATCCTTAAACACTTGCTTTGCTTTGACCTCGCCTAAAACAACAGGATCCACCGATTCTAAATGGGAAGGATTGGCGGCGATGCTCACTGGAATCTTTTTTCCTTTCCGCGTCGTAATTTCTCCACTAAATCCCATGTGGTATTTCACATCGTCATTCCCGGCAAAAGAAAGGGTTGTGTCATCTTCAAATTCTTCAAAGATACTTGGCAAAGGCTTATTCAAAATGTTTGCGATGATATTTAATCTTCCGCGGTGGGCCATTCCAATCACAAATTCATTCACTCCCAACCCTCCCCCCTCCGTCATGATTTCGGCGAGCAGAGGAATCATCGTCTCTCCCCCCTCCAACGAAAATCGGGTCTGTCCCACATAGCGCATATGTAAAAACGTCTCAAGCACCTCTGATTTATTGAGATATTCCAGCAACAGGTGCTTCTCCTCAATGGTGGGCTGGATGATTAGCTGCGGTTCAATGTGCTGCTGGATCCATCCTGCCACTTCCCGACTCGTCTCATCTTGAAACTCAAATCCAATCCTCCCGCAATAAATCCCCCGCAACGCCTCGATAATCTCCCTCAATGGCGCTTCCCCTTTTCCGCAAAAGCCCAGCGTGGGAAACACCGCCTCCAATTCCTCCTTAAAAAATCCCAACTTCTCCAATTCCAATTCGGGGACATCTCCCTCCTCCGTCTCTACCGGATTGAAATGGGCCGCCAAATGGCCATATCTCCGATATTCATGCACTAAATGGCCGATCCGCAGCGCTGACAGATCCCCTTTCGGTTCCGCCACTCCCCTCTTCGCCAAATAAGTTCCAAAGTCGATCCCCTCGAAAAAGTGTTTCCACGACAAATCAACACTTTCTGGGTCAGACAGATAGCGTTGGTACAGCTCTTCGATTAAACCAATGTTGGCCAGTTGCGCATGATCGGGAAATTTCGGCATACCACCCCTTATACCGCTCGTGATTCAAAAATCGATTCTGACGGCGTCGGGCAGCCACTAAATTTGAGACCCGCCTGCATCGCCCAACCTTTCAGGTTGAGCTGCTTCGGCGCCGGCTACGCCTGGCTCAAATTCAGGGCGCCTCCTTGTCATAATCCGATTTTTGAATCACTCTCAGTATATTCCCCTGGATAGCACAAAGGGCAATAATTCAGATCTCAGATTTTTTGTAGTTGTGCAAAAAAGGCATTTTCGAGTAAAAGCTTGTCTCCGTACCTTTTTTTGATTGGCAAAATGGAATGAGTGTAAAAAATTATTTTACATTATATCGGTCAGTCAGATAGGAAGAGGAGACCGACAGAGATTTGGGTAGAGAGCGATGAATATTAAAAGTGAACGATTAAAAAAATTAGAAACTGAACTTGAAGATCTAGAGCAGTGGATGAACCTGGGCCTCGTCCCCAAAAAGGATGTGGAAAAACATAGGGAAGAAATCCGCTCGCTGAAAACAAAGATCGACGAGGAAAAAGAGCGGCTCCGCTTCATGAAAGAAAGCGGCGAGCTAGAGGAATATGTCACTCCCAAACGCTCTCCTGCTAGACAGGCTTATGCCGAACCCCACACTCTTCCCGACATGGACATAGCGGAGAATATGACCGATGCCGGCCTCGACATGGAAACGGAAGCGTATGACATGGAGACGATCACCGAAGAGGAAACTGAAGGGGGTGGCGGCGGCGGCGCGGCTACGGAAGATGAAGCCACTGTTGTCGAAGAAGAAGAGGATGAAGATCCTTTCTCCGACCGCAATCGCTGGAAGCGGGGCATCCTCGAAGACCCCGACGCCGATAGCTGGTGATTTCCCTCTATTTTCACATTCCATTCTGTACAAAGAAGTGCCCCTATTGCCACTTTTATGTGATTCCAAATCGCTTGACCTTTCGGAATCTCTTAAGTGAGGGCTTGGAATTAGAGTGGGAGAGGCAAAAGCCTCTGCTTGAGGGAAAAACCATCGTTTCGGTTTACTTTGGCGGGGGCACTCCCTCTCTTTTTGGAGTGGAAGGGATTGCTCCCATTCTCGAGCGAATTCAAAATCTCTCTCCCGATTGCGAAATCACCATTGAGGCCAACCCAGAAGAAAGCAGCTTCGAATTATTTTCCGCCTTTCGCTCTTTGGGGATCAATCGATTGAGTTTGGGTGTCCAGTCGCTGGACGACCGGGCGCTGGGGCAATTGGAGCGGATTCATTCGGCGGAAAAGGCAAAAGAGGCGATTTTCCATGCGCAGAAAGCAGGCTTTGAGAATATTTCGATCGATCTAATGTATGATTTGCCCGATCAGACGGAAGAAAGCTGGCGCTACACCCTCAATCAACTTCACGAATTGCCCATTCAACATCTCTCCCTATACAATCTCACCATCGAGCCGCACACAGCCTTTCACAAACGAAAGGTAAAAACGCCTCCCAGCGACACGAGTCTACAACTCCTCAACATGGCGCTAGAAAAACTCGATGCAATTGGCCTCCATCGCTATGAGATCTCAGCTTTTGCGCGAAATGGGTTGCGCTCGCGCCATAATCTAGGCTATTGGACAGGCCGCCCCTTCCTGGGCCTCGGGCCTTCCGCCTTTAGTTATTGGGAGGGAGAGCGATTCCGCAACATCGCCAACATCCAGCGCTACATCCGTCTTCTCAAACAAGACTCTTCGCCAGTCGATTTCCGTGAACGACTCCCCCACCCCGCCCATCTCAAAGAGCTATTGGCGGTGCAATTGCGTGTGAAGGAAGGCGTTGGGGAGGAAAATATTCCTGCGGATTCGAGAGACATTGTCGAAAAATTAGTCAATGATGGCTTTTTATACCGGCATCACAATCATATCCGTCTGACAGAAAAAGGGATGCTTTTTTACGACACCGTCGCCAGCGAACTCATTTAACCTCAGTCCCTGGATCGTAACCGTAATGAGAATATCAGCGCGGAGGGAAGAACTGAGATATCGCAGAGGGCGAGAGGTGGGGGGGCCCCACACCCCAATATATTTCCTGGGAGTGTGAGGGCTTCCCTCACCTCTGCGTTCTCTGCGGCTATCTCCCTTCGCGCGTCTCGCGCCTCTGCGCTGATATTCGCATTACGTCTCAGGCCATTGGACTGTTTGATTACGCTGAGGGCTACAACATCTCCCCTACGCGGCGTTGTCGATTTGCAGCACTTTTAGATGAAAGCGGAGCGCCTTGCCGGCTAGCGGATGGTTAAAGTCGAGCACAATTTTCTCATCTCTGACCGCATGAACGCGGATGGGATAGACGCCGCCCGCAGGGTCTTGCACGCCGAGAACCGCGCCGACATATCTGAATGGCTCTGGCACTGTTTCGAGATCCACTTCTTTAAACGCTTCTTGTAGGATGGGGCCGTAAGCCTGCTCTGGTTTGAGAAATACTTGTTTTGTATCGCCTGGTTTCAATCCAATGAGGGCCTCTTCAAGCGCAGGAAAAACTTGGTGCGATCCCAATACAAATGTCAATGGATCTTCACCCACATTGCTGTCGATCTGCGTTCCATCTTCAAGAAATACTGTGTATTCTAGTGCGACTTTCTTTGCGCTTTTAGCCATGCAGATCTCCGAGTTTGGTTTAAAACTCCTTATCTGATTATTGGCGAATGGGAGTCAAGCAAAAAAACTGCAGGTTCTTTTTCTAAAGAGAGAGAAAATGTTTTCCATTTTGCGAGAGACTGAGAGAGAACTTTTTGCGCGGGAGTTGTTAAATTCACAGCCACACAAAGATGCGTCGCAGGTTGCAAAATTCGTTTGAGAGTTTCGAGCATTTTTTGCGAGCGATAGGGAGCTTCTATCCAAATTTGCGTTTCATTTTTCGAGCGCTTTTCAAGTTCTTTTATTTTGGCTTCCAGTTCTGGAATTTCGCGCGGCAAATAGCCGTGAAAACAAAATCGCTGGCCGCAAAATCCAGAGAGTTGCAGCGCCATGAAGATGGAGGAGGGGCCGACAAATGTTTCTACGGAGATCTTTTTTTCATGGGCGAGCTTTACAAGTTCGGCTCCAGGATCGGCAATACAGGGAAGCCCCGCATCTGAGATGAGGCCCCAAGTTTCCCCTTTTTCTATAGGTTGGAGGAGTTCGTCGAGATCTTTGGGCGGCGTGTGCTCATTTAGGGTGCGGAGGGGTGTTTTGGCCATTGCATCATGGGAGAGAAAGCGGCGCAAGTAGCGGCGGGCCGTTTTTTCACTTTCGGCAATGAGGCCGTGGAGCGACGCAATGGCGGCGGCGGCGCTGGTAGGAATGAAAGGCTCGTGGGGAAGAGTTTCTTCCAAAACATTGGGGAGAAGGAGGAGTTTACCGACCATAGAGATAGCTCCTGAAAAAATCGAGAAGCGCCCCATATTGGGTCGATTGATTGCGCGAAAGGAGTTCAATTTCGAAAAGTTTCTCCATTCCCTTTTTGAAAAAGGGAGTGCCGAGGCGAGCGGCTTGGGCACTTCGCTTCTCCAGCGTCTTTGGCCAAATTTTAGGTAAGTGGGTGCTCCATTCTTGGGACGGGCATTTAGATTCGATGAGCGAGGTGAGTTTGAGCCCGAGCTGGAGTTGCGAGCGCAAGATGGGAAGGAGGCCGTGAAAAGAAGTGGAATCGAGCGGGGGGAATTTTCCTCCCTCCCAAATCACCTCTTCAGCGGTTTGCCAAAGGGTGTGAGTGCGGCTGGAGGCTGAAATGCGGGCGATGTCTTCCTTTTCAATGGAGGTTTTTTCTCCAACGTAGCAGATCAATTTATTCAACTCGTTTTCGAGGAGTGCGGGATCTTTATCGAGCCGCTCGAAAAGAAATTGGACGGCATCTGGTGAGAGGCGCTTTCCTGAGTTTTTAGCTTTTTCTACCAGTTGCTCGACAAAGCGCTTTTCTTTATCCCACGGTTTTTCATCGGTGAGATCGAGGATGACTCCCTGTTTTTCGACATCGGCGGCAAAGGGAGATTTTGTGCGGGAGCCGAGGAAAAGATAGCAGCCAGTAGTTAGGTGGGCAAAGAGCGTCTGGAGATCTTTTTTGGCTATTTTTTCCATTTCATCTAATAGGATGATGGGATCTCCTCCCAAAAGAGAGGGGGATTGCATCGCGTCGAGAAGATCGCGCAAGATGAGGTCATTGCCATTGAAGCGGGTGGGGAAAGATTCGGGAAAATAGGAGAGGAGCGCATCGAGGACTTTGGTTCGCTCAAAATCATCGGCCATTGCAATGAGATAGATGCGGCAGAGATGGTGAGGCGCTGCGCTGGAGAGATGTTTTTGGAAAGATTTTAGATTTTGATAGCGCATCAAATTCCCCAGACGAAATCAACTTCCACCTTTAGATTGGGATGGAGCGCGAGATGGACAGGGCAATTCAAAGCGGCTTTCTCCAGTTTTTCCCGCTGGGCGCCATTGAGAGAAAGGGGGCTGCGGAAGCGGAGAATGAGTTTGTCGATGCGGCGGGGCGGCTCAGTACTCATGGTTTTCTCGATTTCGAAAGTGGCTCCTTTGAAATCCATTTTTAATTCCTCTGCAGCCATCGCCATTAAGGTGAGCATGCAGGTTCCAAGGCTCGCGGCAAAGAGATCGGTCGGCCAAAAAGATCCTTTTCCAACGCTCGGCGCCTCCGTGATGATTTTTGCGCCCGATTCATGGGTGCATTCGGTCTGCAGTCCGCCTAAATAAAGAACCTTCATGCGAGTCATCAGTTTCTCCTAAAATTATCCCTATAGTACTTGAATTCCCTGCGGAAAATCAATTGCATTTTCATGAATGGAAGTATATCTTGGTTGCATGATCTTTTTCAGAAAAAAGACTCCAGAACCAGTGAAAAAGCCAAAATCATTTCAAGCAATTGTAAATGAAAGAGTTCTGACAGCTGAAGGGTGGCGCCGCCAGACGATTAAAAAACTCAAGAAGCCGAAATAGCCGCTTTCTTTTCTTGACCCATGATTTCCGTGGCCAATTTTCGGTAGTCTTTTGCCCCATTGCAGTTGGAATCATAGATAGTGATCGGCTTTAAATGCAGGGGTGCCTCGGCCAGGCGGATATTTTCTCGAATCACCGATGTGCAAACTTTTCCTTCAAAACGGGTGCGGAGCTGCGCTAAAACCTCTTGGGAATGCTTGGTTCGATAATCGACGCGGCAGGCCAAGATTCCGCTAATTTCTAGGGTGGGATTCAATCTTTGTTTGACGAGGTTGATCGTCTTGAGTAGCTGAACGAGTCCATGCAGAGCCATCACATGGGCCTCAACCGGAACGAGCACTTCATTGGCCATGGTCAATGCATTTAAAGATAAGATTCCCAAGGTTGGCGGGCAATCCAATAAGACATAATCCCAAGGCTTGCTGGGCAAGCTTTCCAATTTATTTTTTAAAATGCTCTCGCAAGCGACTTCATTGGCCAGGGCTTTCTCTACGCCGGCAAGCAGCCCAGAGGCGGGGATCATATGGAGGTCATTGACTTCGGTCTTTTCGATCACATCTTCGAGCTTGGCATCCTCAGTGAGGACATTAAAAAGTCCTTTCCCCTTATCTTTAAAGCCATACCAAAGGGAGGCTGAGGCTTGTGGATCGAGGTCTATCAATAAAACTTTTTTATTGGCTTCGGCCAAGGAGGCTGCCAGGTTCACTGCCGTTGTCGTTTTCCCCGAGCCACCCTTCTGATTTACAATCGCAATCGTCCGCATACTCACCTCATTGACCAACCATATAGCTGAATCGCCGCTCGCCATCAAGTAAAAATTTACAAGGAAGAAAAAAAATCGCCCTTTGTGGTATAACTTAAGCCACTATGCTAAAGATCGATTTGAAAGGCAAAAGAGCGCTCGTCGTTGGGATTGGCGATGACCAGGGGTTTGGCTGGGCCATTGCCAAAGAACTGGCTGAGGCCGGCGCTGAAATCTTAATCGGCACCTGGGCCCCGATCGTCAAAATCTTCACCACTTCCTGGAATATGGGGAAATTCAACGAATCGCGGAAGATGAGCAATGGGGAACTATTTACCTATTCAAAATTATACCCGATCGACGCCGTCTTCGATACAATGGAAGATGTGCCGCAAGAGGTGAGAGAAAATAAGCGCTATGCCGAGCTCAGCGGCTATACGGTGAGCGAAGTGGCAAAGCAGGTGGAGAAAGACTTTGGGAAAATCGATATCTTAGTCCACAGCTTGGCCAATGGACCCGAAGTAACGAAGAATCTACTGGATACAAGCCGCAAAGGTTACCTGGCCGCGATTAGCTCCTCGGCTTATTCATTGATCAGTTTGATCTCCCATTTCGGACCAGTTATGAATGAATCGGGCTCTGTCCTTTCCTTAACTTATATTGCCTCTGAACGGGTGATTCCGGGTTACGGCGGTGGGATGAGCTCTGCAAAGGCAGCACTGGAAAGCGATACGAAAACGCTAGCCTGGGAAGCAGGGCGCAAGTGGAATATCCGAGTGAATGCGATTTCTGCTGGCGCGCTTCGAAGCCGCGCAGCCCGCGCAATCGGGATGATCGACGATATGATCGCCTATGCAAAAGCAAATGCGCCTCTTCAAAAAGATTTGGGGCCAGAAGAAGTGGGCGCGGCGGCAGCCTTTCTCCTCTCCCCGCTCGCCTCGGCCATTACCGGAACAGTATTATATGTCGATAATGGAATGCATGCGATGGGCATGGCTGTAGATAGTTCGGCTATTCAGAAGAATGTCAAATGTGTAGAGACAATCAGACAGGCTTAGGATCTGGGCCGTAATACGAATATCAGCGCAGAGGGAAAGGGCAGAGAGAGAAAGTACGCAGAGGAAAAAAAGCCGGGACCCTGCCCGGAGTTAGAGAGGCGCCCTTTCTTCCTCCGGACGAAGTCCGCCAACTTCCTTCTCTGCGACCTTTCTATCTCTGCCCCCTACCTCTGCGCTGATATTCGCATTACGGTTTCGATCCTAAGTCCGTTAATTACAGCTGCAGTGTAGCGCGGATGAGCCACTTTTCGCTGCTGCGAAGAATGCGCAGGCCAATGTGCCAATCATAGGCTTCATAGAGAAGCGGCCCTTTGCAAGAGATTTGCGAGGGGCGGTTAGATCGAAAAAGATGACCGCAAAAATCCCCTTCCCCTTCGATTAAATCAAATCTACATTCAATTGTGAGTTTCGATGTTCTAATTTGTACCGTTTGCCCTAATCGAAAGACTGTTGCTTTTTGACCTTCGACAAAGAGTTCTACTTCTTCGGAGAGATTGCAGAAGAGGGCGGGGTTTTCCTCAAACCAAAGAATCGTTTTTTTTCCTAAACGTTCAAAGCGAGTGGTCTTTGAAGAAGAGAGGCTATGAAGCGTTTCACTGTGCCAGAGGAAACGAAACGCATCTCCGAGGGCAAAGGGGTGGGGGGATGGAGTTGTTGTTGTGAAAGGAAGGAGCGGCGCGGAGAGAAGTTGGTGAGGATGGTCGCGCAGGAGGCGTGGGGAGTAGGCGCCTTCAGCGAGGATCCATTCGAGAGGCGATGAGCGGGGATCCCCTTTTTCTTGCGCTACATTGGGGCCTAAAAAAGTTTGCAGCTCAGGATGATAGGGAATCGGAAAGGCATTGGCTTGTGGATCGGCCAGTTGGCAAGTGATGATCCATTCGACCCATTCGGAGGCAGTGAGTTGCGAGGGATCAAAGGGAAGGAGAGACTCATTTTTGCAAGCGCGCGCCCTTTGTTCCCAGAGAGGCGAATCCTTTTGAGGGCATTGCAGCAGCTGGGCCAAGGATTTTTCGATTTTTTCTTTGAGCTCGGCGCCAAGAACGGATGAAAAATGGCGCAATAAGTGGATGAAAATGGGGGCGATCTTGAGCGGCAAAGAAAAATCCCAGCAGCGGGGATAGTCGTGGAGATAGGCGGGAAAATTGCCATTGGATGTCTGAAAGGGAAGAAGGCGCTCTAGAAGCTCTTTTCCTTCAATGACCGTTTCCGATGTTTTTTGTCGAAAGAGGGCTAAGGCAAAACAAAAGTTCTCGTAGAGAGGGATGGTGTCTGTGGCCATTTCATCGGTGACAAAAAGATGGACAAACCCTGTGCGGGGGCTTTGCCGTTTGCGCCCAGCAAGTACGGCGAGATCAATCGCCCGAATCTGTTTTTTTAGATCATCCATGGTTTCTCAGTGCGAGCTGTAGGGCGTGAATGATTCCCTGATCTCGAGTAGGAGGGGCGATATAATGAGCTTCTTCTTGTAAACTTTCGGGCGCATGGGACATGGCGATTTTTACATCGGCTATTTGTAAAAGACTGCGGTCGTTTTCATCATCGCCTGCGGCGATCACAAGCGAGCCGCGCCCTTTGAGTTTGAAAACTTCTTCAAGCGATTTTCCTTTGTTCACGCCCCGATTCGACACCAATATAATTCGATAATTCTCTTCAAAAGGATCGCGCATGAGGGCCGCTTCAAAGAGATTTGTTTTTTGGAGGCGCTCGGCAACTTTTTCCATCCGCGGCAAAGAACCAAAACATTTAATCATAGGAAAAGGATCGAGTCCTTTAAAATCGGGGAGGGCTTTCCATTCTTCTTTTTGCCTTTTTTGCAAATTTTCCAGATAGCGGAGATCTTCTTCCGCCATCCGCTCCGGGCGCCAGTAGCAAAAGTCCCCTTTCTCATAGCCGGCATAGATTAAGAAATCGCTATCGATGTCTTGATAGGCCGCTTCAACAGATGGAATTACGCTGGGAGTCAGATACCGTTTGAAGAGGATTTTTTTTTCTGGCATTTCTAGGGCGATCGAGCCATTTTGCGGCAAAAAGAGATAGGGGAAATCAAATTTCGAAAGAGCGAGCGAGGCAAACGCAAAAGGTCTACCTGTGGCCAATGCAATTTTCCACCCCTCTTTGTGAAGAGAGTGCAAAAACTGGGTCACTTCATCGGGGACGCTATATTTATCGAGCGTGATTGTCCCATCTATATCTAAAGCGATCCAACCTTTCTCTTTCATGCACCTAGAATACCCATTTCGAGAGAAAAATAATACCGTCCAAAATTAAAATAAAGTTTTACCATTGGAGCATTAAAGAAACAGTTAATCTTTTTTCTTGTCGAAATGTCTGGGCTAGCGTATAAGTGCCTATCTCTTTTTTAGAAATTTCATTAACCGGTCCGCAAAGGCGGGCCAAAATAGTAACAACCTAAAGAGGTAATTCATGAATCAAGTGAATCCAGCAGCAGTTAAACCTAATTGCTTTGTAGATTTCGTAAACAAGGACGTCATCGGAAATTTGGCGAAACTTTCCGGACACGACGGGGCTGGCAGAGCCTTTCGTAAGTTAGAAGTCGCATCTACCAACAGCACAACCAAAAACGTAATAAAAGCGTTTGCAAAACTAATCCTTGCAATCGTATTGTCCCCATTCGCATTGCTCTCTGGAATATCGTATCTACTTTGCGGCTGCTGCTGCAAAAAAGTTAAACCAGCTGGTGGTGCAGGTGGTCCTGACGCTGCTGCCGTTAAGGCTGCCGCTAAGGCCGCTGCTGCTGCTAAGGCCTCTGCTGCCGCTGACGCCGCTGCCGCTAAAGCCGCTGCTGCTGCTGTTGCCGCTGCTGCTAAGGCTGCTGCTGGTGGCGCAGGTGATACTGTTGCCGCTAAGGCTGCTGCTGCTGCTGCCGCTGCTGCTAAGGCTGCTGAGGCTAAGGCTGCTACCGCTAAGGCCGCTGCCGCTGACACTGCTGCTAAAGCCGTCGCTGCCGCTAAGGTCGTTGCTGATGCTGCCGCCGCTAAGGCTGCTGCTGCTGCCGCCGCTGCCGCCAAGGCTGGTGCTGGCGCTGGTAACACAGGTGATGCTGCCGCTGCCGCTAAGATCGCTGCTGATGCTAAGGCCGCTGCTGATGCTGCTGCCAAGACTGGTGCCGGCGCTGGTAACACAGGTGACGCCGCCGCTGCCGCTAAAGTCGCTGCTGACGCTAAGGCCGCTGCTGACGCTGCCGCCGCTGCTAAGGTCGCTGCTGACGCTGCCGCTAAGGCTGCCGCTGATGCTGCTGCTCTTGCAGGTGCTGCTGATCCAGCTGTGCTCGCTCTGCTCGCGCTTCCACTTCCTCCGGCTCCTCCGGCTCCTGCGAGCGCGACTCCAGCGCCAGCTCCGGCCCCAACAGGACCAGTTCCTGCTCCAGCGCTTGTGATCCCAGCGGATCCAGTTGCTGCTCAGGCGGCTCTTGTTGCTGCTGGACTACCGGCCACGGAAGCGGATGTCATTGCTGCGCTTGGTGCTTCAAGTCATCCGAATGGTGCTGCGATGGTTCATGATGCATTGGACGCTGCTGCTAAAACCGCCGCTGCTGCTACTGCCGCCGCTGCGGCTGCCGCTGCTGCTGCCGCTGCGCTTCCTCCAGCTCCAGTCGGGGCCGCCGCTGGCGGTGCAGCTGCAGTAGTTCCTCCAATCGGAACCGCTGCTGCGCCTGTCTAATGCGGATGCAGTTATCCGTAGACAAAAACCCGTGGGGCTTTCCCCGCGGGTTTTTTCTTTTGCGAAGAATTAGATGAATTCTCATAGTAATGGGTATGTTTCTTTGGCTTGCCACTGCTTCTGTCTATATTCCCAATGAAACGGGTGAATTGACCGCCGTCGATCCGCAGAGTTCTTTAGAAACTCTGACGCAGATCCCGCCTGGCGATTATGGAACTGCGTTCATTAAAATGTTTTTAACTCTCATCGCCTTCATTGTCTTATTGTTCGGCAGCTTTTGGTTTTTGCGAAGATTGATTCAACAGCGGCTTCAAAAAGGAGTGGGGGAACAATCAATTCAAATTCTTGAAAAGAGAATGATCAGCCCAAAGACAATGCTCTATCTAATCGAAGTGGAAAATAAAAAAGTTTTGATCGCCGAATCCCACCTAGAAGTGAAGAAAATCGAAACTATACCGAGAGTGATCCAAGAATCGGATTATGACAAGGAGGCGCCCTAAATTTGAGCCAGGCTCTGCCGGCGCCGAAAGGCTGGGGTCCCTGAAAATGCATCATTTTCGGGGTCAGCCGTTGCAGCTCAACCTGAAAGGTTGGGCGCCGGGGTCCCCGAAGACGCATCGTCTTTGGGGTGGGGTGCAGGCGGGCTCAAATTTAGTGGCTGCCCGACGCCGTCAGAATCGATTCTTGGATCACGAGCGGTATTATTGATGGTCCCAAGACTTGATATTGGGATCGGTTAGCTTGCCTAAAGGTTGCATGCAGTAGGCCAAAAAGAGTGTGTAGGGAAAGTCCTTCTCAACCAGTGCGCGGAGAAGATTCGTTTCCTTATAATGATTGATGTCATCTCTTCTTGTTTTTCCCTTATGCAGCGCAGCTTCATAGTTTCCAATTAACACACGCGCCTCCGGCTTGAAAACGCCATAAATAGCGGCAAATTCCATTGCGATGAGATAAAAAGGAGCCCGAACAATGGCCCAAATATTCATGGCGATGCTTTTGGGAACTTCCCGTATCGAAACAAAGATCGTCGCTATAGCCACAAGAGGGATGCGCGCAAGATGAAGGGCTACATAAGCGATGAAGTAGAAAGGAATCCCAAGAACCAATAGAGCGCATTTCTGCGCGGTTGTATGCATTGGTTCATCTTGATAGCGAGTTTCTCCGTCTGGATGGATGACTTCAATCCGTTTGTCTTCAAAATCATCGGTGTGGGTAAAGGTAACCAGAGCTTTTTTCCATCCAGGGGGAAGTTCCTCGGTCGTTTCTTTATTGCTACAGGCGCAAAGATGGCAAATCATAAAGCCTCTTCAAGAAAAGAACAGATGGTTTTAGCGGCATAATCGATATGCGCATCTGTGTGGGCGCTGGAGAGAAACCAACTCTCATTCGATGAGGGGGGAATATAAATGCCCCGCTCAAAGAGATAGCGGAAAAATTGGGCAAAAAGAGGCTCATCCAAGCCTTTTAAATCTTCTTTGCAGCGCACTTTTTTCACCCCTAAAAAGAGGGTAAACATCGATCCCACTTGCTGCAGACAGGCATTCTTTCGCTCGATCACCTCTTGAATGGGCTGGGTGAAACGGTTTGTTTTTTCCAAAAGCTTTTCATAAAACCCTTTTGCCTCGATGAGGGTAAGCATTTCCAGTCCGGCGCGGATGGCGACAGGATTGCCGGAAAGCGTCCCCGCTTGATAAACCTGGCCGAGCGGCGCGAGGCAATCGAGAATTTTCGCCTTGCCGCCCACCGCAGCCACTGGGAAACCAGCGCCGATCACTTTGCCAAAACAGGTGAGATCGGGATCGATGCGATAGAGTCCTTGAGCCCCCGTTAATCCCACGCGAAAGCCGGTGATCACCTCATCAAAGATAAGCAAGGCGCCGCAGCGCGCGGTTTCTTCGCGCAAGAGTTCCAAAAATCCCGGCTCAGGAGGGACAACGCCCATATTTCCAGCCACTGGCTCTACAATCACCGCTGCGACTTGAGAGGCGATCGGACTGGTGCGGAAAAAAGAGCGAATGGCCTGAAAATCATTAAAGGGAAAACAAAGGGTATCGGCGATTGTGCTTAGGTTGACTCCTTTCGATGTGGCGATGGGATTTAGGCTGGCGACTCCCGATCCCGCCTGAATCAAAAGGCCATCGCTATGGCCATGATAATGCCCTGTAAATTTAATGATTTTGGGCCGCTCTGTAAATCCCCGCGCAAGCCTGAGCGCGGTCATCCCCGCCTCCGTTCCTGAGTTGACAAAGCGGATTTTCTCAACTGATGGGATGAGACTGATAATTTTCGAGGCGAGCTGCTGCTCCACTTCGGTGGCAATGCCAAAAGAGGAGCCTTTGGCCATTTGCTCGCAGGCGGCTTTGACGACACGGGGATGCGCATGGCCTAAAATCAATGGTCCCCAGCTCATGCAAAAATCGATATATTCTTTTCCATCGGCATCGCGAATCAAATCCCCCGCCCCCGATTCGGCAATCAAAGGAGAAAGTCCAAGCCCTTTAAACGATCGAACAGGAGAGCTCACCCCTCCCGGCATCACCTCGCACGACTTTTGATAAATTATTTCTGACTTACTTCTCATAGGCGAGCTATCATAGCATGCAGATTTTTTTTGACGTAGTGATTTTCTTCCGGCAGTATTGAGCTATGCGATTTTTATGTTTATTGGTGCCTATTATTGCCGCCGCAATTCCTTATGAGATCAATATTGTGGGCATTGCAGATCAGAAAGTGCTGAAGTCGATCTTCGATGTTTCAGAGCTCGTGACGCTGCAAGAGCGTCCCCCTCGATCGATCAATGGCCTGCGCTACCGCACCGCCTCAGATATCCCCGCCATCTTGAAAGTGCTCCGCGCCTACGCCTATTACGATGCAACCGTCACTTCTGATATCCGCATTGAAAAAGATACCGCCCAAGTTTTTCTCTTCATTCATCCGGGACTGCAGTATAAATTGACCTCCTATGAAGTCTATCATGGCGATTGCACAGAGTTAGCCGCCGTTCCCAATTGCTGCCCATTCACGCCCGATACATTGGGCCTGGAACTGGGAGAGCCCGCCCTTGCCGCAAACATTGTAAATGCAGAATTGCAGCTCTTGACCGAACTTTCCCGCTGCGGCTATCCTCTGGCAAGCGTCGAAAAGCGGCGCGTAGAGGTCGATATGGCCGAAAAAGATGTGAAAGGCGCCGCCTGCATTATGGAAGGGCCCCTTTCCAAATTTGGCCCCGTTACTCTTTTTGGATTAAAAACGGTTAAGCCCCGATTTGTTTCGCGAAAACTGGCTTGGAAAGAAGGGGAAATTTATAACCCCGATTCAGTAGAAGAAACGCAAAGGCGCCTTTTAAATAGCGATTTATTTAGCTCCGTGTTGATTTCTCATGAGGAAAAAATCGATCCCTTAGGGGAGCTTCCAATGAAATTAAAAGTCACTGAGGCGAGGCATCGACAATTTAGTTTGGGAGTCTTTTATGCTACAGTCGATGGATTTGGGGGCTGTTTTGGATGGACCCATCGAAACGTGCGCGGGATGGGAGAAATCGTCAGTTTAGATGGGGAATTTTCCCAGCGCAATCTATCTGGCGTCCTCACCTACAAAAAACTCGATTTTCTCAGCTTTGATCAATCGTACCGCGCACTCGTGGGAATCAGCCGCGAAAGTATCCATGCCTACATCGCCTTCAGCTATTGGGTGGCCAACTACATTGAGCGAAAGATCGATTCAAAGAGAACTATTCTCGCCGGCCTTGAAATCGACCACATCAATATCGCCGATAGCGCCTCAAATGGCACTTACCTGATTATTGGTCTCCCGATCATGGGGAAATACAACACGGCCAATGATCTCCTCAACCCGACGAGGGGAATGTCGATCGTCTACCAAGCGATCCCCTTTCAATCGCTGGAACATGGAAACCAGCACTTTGTGAGACAAGTCTTCACAAGCTGTTTTTATATTCCGATCGGGACAGATCGCGTTGTCTTGGCGCTCCGCGCACAGCTGGGATCGATTGCCGGCGCGAGACAGCACAACATTCCCCTCACTAAACTTTTTCTCGGCGGCTCAGAAGATGATTTGCGCGGCTATCGCTATAAAACAGTCAGCCCGCTTGGGCGCAAGAAGAAACCTCTCGGCGGCAGGTCGGCCATTTTCACCACCGTTGAAACTCGTTTCCGGATCACTAAAACCATTGGGATCGTCCCCTTCGCCGATTTTGGAACGGTGACCTTGGAAGAAATCCCCCAAGTCGATGCAAAGTGGTTTAAATCCGTCGGCGTGGGCTTGCGTTATTTTACCTTTTTTGGTCCACTGCGCGCAGATGTTGGATTCCCCCTCGATCGGCGCAAAGGGGTCGATCCCTTCTATAGAATTTATGCATCGATAGGACAATCATTCTGATGAGAAAATTAGCCATTGCCATCCTCCTCATCCTCTCTCTCTTCGGCGGCCTGGTCGCGGTACTCCGCAGCGAATGGGGAAGAGAAAAAGCAAAAACGCTTTTGAGCGATGCCTTGCAAAGAAGCGGCTTTCAAGTCGATGTAGGCCATATCGATGGAACTTTGCCCAATCGTCTGGTTTTACAAAATGTCTTCATCAAAAAAGAGGATCTTGAAATCACTGTCCAAACCATCGATCTGGAACTCTCGCTTTTCCGCCTATTGAAACGGGAGGTCGCTTTCCTTCATCTCTATGCCGATGGGATTACTTGGAAAGGGAAACCGGACTTAAAGCAAGATCTCAACCTCTATGTAGAGTACTTTCGTCTCTTAAATGTCGCCATTCCCAACTATTTCACTGCAAATTTCGAGGGGCGCCTAAAATTAGGCAAACGAACTCGTTTTCTCGATGTGCGCGCCTCGCGGCCTGAGTTTCCCAATGATACGAGCCACCTCGTCCTCTTGATCCAAAAAGATGGAACCCTGCAGTGGCGCGGCGATCTCAATCTCACTACCCTTAAATCTCTTGATATTACAGCCCCATTTGACGCTTCTCTTAAAACCCATTTTACCGGCACAGGCAAAGGAACAATCCTGCAAGGAAAAATCCAGGGAACGATCACCCCCCGCTCTGTCCCTTTCCAGCTGGAAAGAGAATGGACTTTTGCGGGGCGCTTCCAAAGAAACAACCAAGGACAATTCCTCATTTCCAATCTATCGGCGCGAAGCGATCTCCTCAATGCAAAAGCCAAAGCGACCTTTGATCCCACTTTCCATTTGCAAGAAGCGACAGGGCAAATTGAATCGGATCATCTTCTCCCCGCCTTTTTTCCCGGGCGCATGTTTGCCTACCTTCACGTCGTCCCAGAAGAAAATGCGTTGAGAGCCACCGGCACAATCCAAATCCCCTCCCATTCACTCCGCGGAAATATCGATGCTCTTTGGAAAAATAGCGCACTTGAGGGAACTGGCGAAGCTTTTGCCAAAATCTATGGAGAGGAATGGCAAGCAAAAAGCAACTTCTCCTGGGCCGATGGCGCTCCTCTTTATCTCCCCACGCTTGAAGTCAAAGGCCCCTACGCAGAAGGAAAAGGCAACTTAGAAATAAGCCCCGATGGAATGCTCATTGGAACTCAAGAAATCGCTGCCGAGAATCTGCAAGCGCTCCATCTCCCCTACCCCGATTTTTATGGCACTCTCAAGGCCAAACTCGAATGGATGCCTCTGGAAGAGAAACAAGGTCTCCGTTTCGATGGGATTTTCACCGATTTCTATTATGGGCAAATCTATAGCCAAAAAGTTTCTCTCTATTCCGATCTCATTAACCCCTTCCATGAATTGCAAGGAAACCTCTATCTCGATTTTGAGCGATTTAAGTGGAAAACACTAGAGCTCGAATCGGCGAGTTTAGAAACGTCGAATGAAGGGGAAAATTGGCCTTTCCGTTTCTTTGGCGAAGGGACTTGGAAGCACCCGCTCGAGGTGCATATGAATGGCTATTGGCACTATCAGGAGCCTGATTTTCTCGCCGTGATTCAAGATTGGAATGGCTACTATTACAAACACCCCTTCGCTTTAAAATCCCCCGTGAGTTTTGAATTCTCTCCAGACATTTTCCGCCTCACCGATCTTGAAATTGGGTTTGAAAAAGCCTCTCTTTTTGCCATGGTCAATCGAAAGGGAGACCACACCGATGCCCATCTAAAACTCAATCAACTTCCCCTCGATATTCTCTCCGTCAATCCCCTCGAAGTCTCCATTGCAGGGCGGATCAATCTAGAAACAACCCTTGTGGAAGAAAAGGAACAACTCAATGGAGATCTCATCGCCTCCATCGAGCAGATGGAAGTGGAATCGATCAATGAGACGGGCAAGCTCAATGCTTCGGGAAAATTAGAGGGGCATTTCGATCGAGACCGCCTGAATTTTAAGGCAAATCTCATCGCGCGCAATGCGCCTCTTCTCAATTTAGATGCTTCCATCCCCATCCACCTCTCCATTTGGCCTTTTGAAGCCGCCGTTCTCCCCGAAAAAAACGCCAAAGGACAGATCCTCCTCAATGGCCCCATCCAAGACTTCCTCGATTTCTTCGATCTCGGCACTCACCGCTTGGAGGGCATCTGCATTTGCGATCTAAAATTCTCCAACACGCTCTATCGCCCCCTTCTCGAAGGGCGCTGCCAGTTTGAAAATGGAATCTACCAAAACTATTATACGGGAACAGAGCTCAAAAACATCCGCGCCGATTGGCTCGCTGAAAAACAAACCCTTTATCTCCGCAGCTTAACCGCTGAAGATATGACAGGCGGCGGCATTCTCACAGCCGTCGGAGAAATCCACCTCATCCCCAGAGAGTTTTTCCCCTTCCGCTTCGACCTCTCGTTCCGCAACCTCAATTTCGTCGACATCGATCTCGTCACAGCCATTGCCAATGGAAAAATCAACATCCAAGGAAACAGCGATGCCGCCCTCGCCACAGGAAATGTCAACGTTGCAGAGAGCCGCCTCACCATTCCCGACCACATTCCTCGTCCTCTCCCCAACCTCCAAGTCATCTATCGCAACCCCTCTCGCCCCATCGTCCCCCCCGAATCCGACGATTTCCATCCCTATCCCTTCAACCTCGACCTTCACCTCACCGCTCCCGATCACATTTTCATCTCGGGCCGCGGCCTCGATTCGGAGTGGAAAGGAGACTTTCATGTCGGCGGCACCTTCACTGAGATCGCCGCCCAAGGCAATCTCGAACTCATCGCCGGTGAATTTAACTTTTCCTCCCGCACCTTCACGCTTACAGAGGGCACCCTCTCCCTCACTGGCAAGGAGCATGAAATGCCCTATCTCAATCTTGCCGGCGCTACCACTCAAAAGGGAATTCTCATCACCGCGCGCCTCAAAGGCCCCCTCAACGCGCCCCAAGTCTCGCTCCAATCCACGCCCCCCCTCCCCCTCAGCACCATTATGTCCTACCTCCTCTTTGGGCAAGACCTTTCAGAACTCACCGGCTATCAAGCGCTCCAACTCGCCACCTCCCTCACCTCGCTCGTCGGCGAAGGCCCTGACATTATGGAAAGCACCCGCCGCGCCCTCGGCCTCGACCGCCTCCGCATCATCGGCCCTCCCGGCATCGACGGAAACGAAACCGTTTCCATTCAAACCGGCAAATACGCCGCCGAAGGAGTCATCGTCAACTTCTCCCAAGGCGCCGAAGACAGCAACATCAACGCCAGCGTCCAAGTGGAGATCAAAGACAACTTTGTCTTCCAAGCCGAATCGCTCCAGCAAGAAGAGCAAGGCAAGTTTACCTTTAAGTGGACGCTCAATTACTAAATCTGAAATCTGAATTATGAGATCTGAAAGTGTCGGGGCTGGCGCCCCCGCACCCCCAACAAACCGTCGGGCGGCTTCGCCCCCCGCGGCCCCCAAACTCCACGGTGGCCAGTAATAAGAATAACCCACATGAAGCCAACCATTTTTTTCTCCGATTATTTGTTTTCCAGGATTTCTCACACTTCTCAGCGCAGATCATTATGCCCCATCCAACAATGGGGGCAGCGAGGAGCATCCCGAGAAACTTTATCGCAAAAATCTTCAGTTCTTGGTTCATATTCACCTCAAGAGGGTGCTCATTATAAATCTTTGAATCTTTAAAGAGTAGATGCAAAAAATTCTCTGTATTGAAGCAATCCAATGATTTCGATATGATTCCCGCCTTTCTAAATTAAAGAGCGTGAAATATGACTGCAATTCCTTCCCAAAAACCGCCTGATGTTTGTGATTATTATCATCCCGAGCCGATCGTGTTAGAAGTCAAGCCGTTTCTCCTCGAAGATTTCTCTAAAATTGTCGCAGATTACGCAACGGTGAGATTCAAAGTGTGGGAAGACCATTATGGTGCAAAGCCGGGGCAAGAACCTCCCCTTCCCAATGAAACAGATTTGCAAGCGATGCTTGAAAGCGACTGTGAATTCTATCCAGGAAAAAAGACAAAAGAGACGCATGATGTCCTCTTTATTCCAGAAACACTAAATGGAGAAATTTTTACTCATAAGAAAATGGGATATCTCGCTCAGAACCCCACAAAAGGGAATCCTCTTTTCCCTTGTATCACGATTGCAGGAGTTGCGACTACAATGGGAGCTTCTCCGATAGGCCCTTCACGCGTTCTTTTAATCACAAAAGGAACAGTGCCTGGAAGTGTGTCGATAGATAATCTGTATAACGGGCGAGCCACCGATTTCTTTGCCTCTCACCCAAAATACAGGCTTCCTACTGGCTCAGAAGTGGTGATTCATGCGATGACACAATATGTTTCCAAAGGGGAAGTTCTCTATCCAGATAATGAGAAAGAACTTTATTCAGCAGAGAAAGATCCATGGCAACATCCTGAGACTTGGGACATACCGCGTCCCTTAACATGGACTTCTGAATATGTTGAAAGCGCAGGCAGGGTCCATGAAGTGGCAGGCAAAGATGACAACGGTTTCTATATCGGCCCTTATGGAATCGATGATGGACATGCCTCCGTCGGCATGACGATGGTTCGCGACATAACCCCTAAGCCCAGTTCCTAATTTTTCTTGAGGAGCTGGAGAAGAAGCTCGATTTCTTTGTCTAGAGTCGTCGCGTGCAACGAGATCCGGACGAGGCCTTTCCTCTCGGTGAGGAGGAGTTTGTGCTCGGCGCATTTTGTGGCAAAGGGGCCTGCCTTGTCATCCATTTTTAGGACGAGAATGCCATGTTTGGCATCGGGGCGATAGGGCGTGTGGCCCATTGCCTGTAATTCATGTTTTAAATGGCTGTGGAGTTTCTCAATCCTTTGAAAGATCCGCGGCCAACCAAAGGCTTTTAGAGTCTGGATCGATTTCCCCATCGCATGGATCGCAGGGGGATAGAGAAGCCCCGATTCAAAGCGCTTGGCGCCATCGATAAATTCCCACTGGGCTTTGGCCTCATTTTTCACGCTCATCCAGCCAGCATTGGAAACGAAAAGCTCGGGAAGGCGCGATCGCTTAATGTAGAGAAACCCAGCGCCGAGAGGGCCAAAGAGCCATTTGCGGCTGGCTGTCGAGAGAAAATCACACGGAGTCTTGCGCAGATCAAACTCCATCGTCCCCAAAGCTTGAATCGCATCGATGGAAAAGTAGGCGTTGATCTTCTTGCAGAGTTGGGAGATCTTTCCCAGCTCATGCGCCCTTCCATCGCAATAAGAAATGGCAGATACAGCAATCAGGCGCACTCTTGTTAGATCCATGGCGGCCAGCTGATCGGCAAAAGAGCGTTTGGAATCAACCGGAATCGCTTCGGGAGACACGCCTTTGACGGCTAAATTCTCCCAAACGATGCGATTTGTAGGAAATTCATCTTCTGGAAAAAGGATCCGATCCCCTGCCTTCCAGTGAATCGCATTGGCGACGAGATTCAGCCCCGCGCCCGTGTTGGTGACAAAGGCAATCTCCTCTGGCGCAGCTCCGATGAATTCAGCGCAAGTTGCCCTTGTTTCTTCGATTTGTCTGAGCCAACTTTCACGATAAAGGGACGGCGGAGAAAGATTTTGCTCTGCTCTTTCTTTGAGTAAATCGGAAGAAGGCTTTAACAGCGGGCCTGCAGCAGCGTAGTTAAAGTAGTTCCAATCCTTAATTCCAGGGAGAAGATCGCGCAATTCATTCATTTTTTGAACCATACACAAGTTGATTCAAAAATCGGGAATTGGGCAAGGAGGCTCCTCAGATTTCTTGGCCGGAGCGAGAGGCCGTGCTAGAAGCACGGTCCGAAGCGAGGACAAGAAATATGAGGCAAAGCCGACGCAGCACAAAACCGATTTTTGAAGCAATTTGTGTATATATCAAATGGAAGATTTCTTGATGTAAATTCTTTGATTCCTTAGCATCCTTCCCTCTTAAGTCCTGTTCTTATAAGGGCTAAGATTAAAATAATTGCTCGTCTGGCGCCATTATTCTGGGAATTCTATAGTAGAGATGCGCCCACACGAGCGGCATGAGTGAAAGGAGGAAGTTATGGATACTGAAGTTGTCGGTAAAGATATAGAGGGAAACCTCATATATGCTCCAATGTCGTCGAGTCCCGCAGATACCAAAATCGGGATTGGGCAGGCAAATCAAGATACACAGAAAATCGAAGAGATTTCTCCTGGCATCATCGAGGGTACCGAGCGCGCGCCCAAATGGGATAACTCTTCTCCTTATGCTGTAAAAAGCTCTGGTTTGGGAAAGAGAAATGAGATCTCCGCCGATTTTGTTAGTCCTGAAGCCAATAAAGTCGATGCGGTAGCTCAGCCCGTAGTTGGCTCCAAACGAAATGATGACTTCTCTCTGTTCGCCCCAGGAAGCGAAGGGGAAGGACCCGCTCGATTAGCTCCTGAAGATCAGAAAGTTTCAAGTGATCCTTTTCCCGCTTTGGAAATCTTAAAGGCAGGCCAAAGAAGATATGAGAGCACCCAGAAGAAAATGGATCTCACCCTGGAAAATATTCGAAAAGCCCAGGAAAAGATCGACCGTCTCCTCGATTTCAATACAGAATTAATCACTGCTCCTTCCGATAAAGATTATCACCTCTCCGATAAGGCCAAGGCGATCCGAATCCAATTGAGTGCATTAGGCATCACCGTTTGGGAGAAAGATATCGTGAAGAAAGAGGCGATGGGAGGATTAAAATCTCTCATTGGAACCCGTATTAGCCAGTTTGAAAAGGAAGTACAGAGGCTGATCTCCACAAGTGCTTTGGTGGAACTCAATTTACAACAATCGATCGACCAAACGATGAAGAAGGTGGTCGATACGCAAAAAGATGAGATTCAAGCCATCTTGAGAAACATGGGCAAATAAACATGTCATTGGAAGAGCTGCTGAAAAACCCGCGTAAAGATCTTCTCCTCTCCGAAGAGGAAGTGGAGAAGTTCTACAGCTATGGGTTTGCTCTTTACAATAGCGGCAACTGGGCGGAGGCTGCCGATCTCTTCCGCCTCCTTTGCACCCGCCGCCCCCTCGAGTCCCGCTTTTGGTTTGCCCTCGGAGCCACGCTCCAAGAATCGAAAAGCTATAGCGATGCGCTCCACGCTTGGGCGATGGCAGCTCTCCTGCAAAAAGAAGATCCCTATCCCCATTTCCACGCCGCGGAATGTTGCATTTCGCTCCAATGGTCTGAAGATGCGGCCATGGCGTTGAAAGAGGCTGAGGTCAGGACTCCAAAAACCCATCCTTTAAAAGGGAAAATCTCCCTTTTAAGAGAACAGTGGAAGGTGAGGCTATGAGCAGTATAGGTTCAGTCGGTTCTTTTGAGACGGAAGAAAGAGAGGAATTGCTGAGCGCGCCTCCTCAATTTGCCCCTCCGCAATTACAGGCCCCGCGGGATACGTTTCTAGGAGATCCAAGATATGGGTTAATCGGAGCCAAGTTAGCTGAAGAGAAACAGACCGGCCGAATCCTAGGGAACTATATCGAAGAAGAAAAAAGAGAAGGACCTGAGATTGAACGACACGCAGCGGCTAAAAAAGAAGCTCTCGATCAATATGCAAGAGAAGTGAAATCGCGCAAGACTTGGAGCATATTTGGGAAAGTAGCGCAATATGTCACAGCAGCTGTCTCTATTGCCGTTGGAATTGCATGCATGGCCACAGGAGTTGGTTCTGCTCCGGGGGCCCTTTTGATTGCCTCTGGAGGCTTGGCCCTCGCTAACTGCATTATGTCCGACACCGGCGGCTGGAAAGCCGTTGCTTCATGGTTTACTAAATCGGAAGAATTGCAGGTTAAATGGGCACGGATCCTCGATACTAGTGTTTTCTTCATCGCAGCAGGTCTTGGCATTGCGGGGGGCATTTGGGCCTATAAAGCGGGAGCCCTCGGCGCCGCAGCTGCAGGAACTACTGCTTCGAAAATTAAAAATATCACCACCGGTGTTGGATTCGTAGGTACTGTGATACAAGGCGGTGCTCGAATTGGCGAAGCCACGATCGAGCGAAAGATTGGCAATTTAACGATGAGAATGAAAGAAGAAGAAGGTTCTATGACGCTCCTTTATCACGGATCAAGTGAAGGTGCAAAGCGCGTAGAAGGGTCACTCGAAGGATCGCAATCCACTACGGATGGCATTCAGAGAGGCCTTGATGGATCTAGAGTTAACTTATAGGGGGAATTATGTCTTTTGGTGTAGGGGGTCTTGGAGGAGGAGAAGCTGTTGAGTATGAGCGTCTCGATTCCGAAGATGATAAAATAGGTATTTTGGGTGCGAGTCAAACAATAAGAACAGGAGAAGCCGCGGCCATTCTCAACAGATACGATCTTTCAAATGTAGAAAGTTTGGAGGCGGGCCGAGTCACCCAACTTCCAGAAAGTATTATTGATTTTGCGGAAGAACTCTCTCCAGAAGGATATGAGCAATTTCAAAAAGAATCAAAACTGCTCAATGCGGCCATTCAGGAAGGAAAATTTCTTCCCGAAGAGGCAAATTTCATTATTAAGTTGAGAGATATCATCGCCTATTCTTATCGCCAGCGAGATCGCTTGATGGAAAAAGATCGCCTGCTGATCGAAAACTTAAAGACCGAATTTAAAAAGGCAATTCAAGATCAAGCCTCTTTCCAAAGAAAAATTGGAACAATTGGAGTTATTTTCGCGGTGGCTTCATTTGTCGTTTCCTTGGGTCAGCTTAAATTCGCAAATAACGAAGCAATGAGAAATGCAATTCAGCTCGGTGCTCAACAGGTACCTACTTTGGGTCAGTTCTTCTCCAATCGATGGCAAGGAGACCTTGGTATCAGACGAGGTACTGAAAACCTGTCATTGAATGGACTGCAGCAAGAACAGGCCAATAAACAGACGCAAGGAAATGCTGAGCAAGAGAAGAGCCGCGTCCTCGATAAGGCGATGGACGTAACTGACTCTGTATCGCGCGCGAGATAACTTTGGAGCCAGTTGCAAAACCCCAATTTCAGCCCAAATCCGCGCTTTTGCCACCGGGTTCGGTCCCGCCGCAAGTTGCCTATGGCCATTCGGATATGTCAACTTGCGGCGAGCGCGAACCGGTGCCAAAATCATCGAATTTGTGCAAGAAAGCGAGTTTTGCAATTGGCTCTTTGACCTGAAACTCCCCTTTTCGTACTATGAAGAAAAGGGGTAGGTGATGTTCGTTCTCGTTAGGAAGCACTCGGTTCGGATTTTAGCGATGGTGGGGGAATATGTTTCGCTCATCATCGATGTCTTTGGCGCGGCGGTGAGACGGCCGCCGGCGTGGGCATTGCTTCGCGAGCAATTGTATCACATCGGCGTGATGTCGGTGGGCGTTGTGGCGATCACTGGCTTTACGACGGGCTTTGTGCTGGCCGCCCAGTCTTTTTATCAGCTGGGTGAGAAAGGGCTGGCTGGAGTCACGGGCGCGCTGGTGGGAAAATCGATGATCACCGAGCTGGGCCCGGTGTTGACCGCATTGATGGTAACTGGGAGAGTGGGCTCTTCGATGTGCGCTGAGCTGGGAACGATGAAAGTCACCGAGCAGATCGATGCATTGAAATCGATGGCAATTAACCCCAATTCCTATCTGATCGCGCCCCGCTTTTTCGCTGGGATTGTGATGATGCCGCTGCTGACTCTTTTCAGCACGATGATGGGAATTTTTGGAGGCTATTTAATCGCCGTCTATTTGTTTCACCTCTCCCCCACCACCTACTTCAATCCGATGCAAGCCCACATCAATTTGTTTGATGTCGCATCGGGAGTGATCAAGGCATTTGTCTTCGGCGTTTTACTCGTCACTGTCTGTTGCTATAAAGGAATGAAAACGACGGGTGGAGCGGCGGGCGTTGGGCGCGCGACCACGCAGAGCGTCGTCACCAGTTATATTTTAATTATTGTCGCCGATTTCCTCTTGACAATGGCCCTGAATATGATCCATCAGGAACTCAAATACGGTTGGATGAAAGCTTGATTCGAATTCGCAATCTTTGGAAACGATACGGAACAAATGATGTTCTGCGGGGCCTGAATCTAGAGGCCAACCGCGGCGAAATCCTCGTCATCTTGGGTCGCTCTGGCGTAGGGAAGAGCGTTCTGCTGCGCCACATCATTGGGATTGAAAAGCCCGATCGGGGCTCAATTGAAATCGACGGCACGATCATCACCCAGCTTAAAAAAAATCAAATCTACGCTGCCGTGAAAAACATGGGGATGCTTTTCCAAGGCTCCGCTCTCTTCGATTCAATGAATATCGAAGAAAACACCTCCTTCTATTTAAAGCAGCATGGAGATCCCGTCACCGGCAAGCCTTTTTCTCCTGAAGAAATCGAGCGAAAAGTGAAAAATGCCCTAGCAATGGTGGGCTTGGAAGGGACAGAGGAAAAAATGCCCTCCGATCTCTCCGGCGGGATGAGAAAACGGGCAGGTCTTGCTCGCCTGATCGTCTACCGCCCCGCGATCCTTCTCTATGATGAGCCAACTACAGGTCTCGATCCGATCACCGCGCAGCAGATCAATGAACTCATTGTCAAAACGCAAAATGAACTGAAAGGAACGAGCATCGTCGTCACGCACGACATCTCCTCCGCTCTTTACATCGCCGATCGTCTCGCGCTGCACCAAGATGGGCAAATCATCCACATCGCCGATCCCGACACATTCATGAAGATCGACGATCCAACCATTACCTTCTTACGAAACACACTTCTCTCTAAACCGAGGAAACCGAGATGACTGACCAGAAGAAAAATATCTTGATCGGCCTTTTTGTGGCGGCCGCCCTGACCATCATGATTGGGATGATCCTCTTTTTTGAGCCGATGGTGGGCGATGGGAAAAAAACGCTCCATGTTCGCTTTGCGAATATCGCGGGCATTTCTGTGGGAACCCGCGTCACTTTTGCGGGAAAACCGGTCGGGGAAGTGGTGCAGATCCATGAAATTGCCAGCGCCCGCGAAGAAACCCCCGACGATACGGGGCGCGTCTTCCTCTATCAACTCCTCTTAAAAGTCGATTCCAGCGTCACTGTCTATCCAACCGATGAAATTGCCGTCCGCACCACTGGCCTCATGGGAGAAAAATCGGTGGCCATCCTCCCCAAAGCCCTTCCCAAAGGGAAAATAAATGAGCCTGTCAAAGATCAGATCATTTACGCCAACTCGGTCGATAATTTAGAAAATACCTTTACCCAAGTGAGCAAAGTCGCCTCCCGCATGGAAGCCACCATCTCCCACCTCGATCAATGGTTCAACGAAAATCAAACCTATCTCACCAACGTCCTGAAATCATTCGATGGGGCGATGGGCCAAGTAAATACCTTCCTCCAATCGGTCGACAATGAACATCTCGTCCCCGCGGTTCGCGAATCGGTCGGCCTCCTCAATGAAAATATGAACTATCTCCGCACCAGCCTCGATGAAGACCAGCTCCTCCACAAATTTGCCAGCCTCACAGAAAATCTCAACACAGCCACCGCCCACTTCAATAACGACGGCGCCCAAACGCTCCGCAATCTCAATCAAATCTCCCGCGACATCTCCAGTGGGACGGGAACCTTGGGCCGCTTCATCACCGGCGATGATTTCTATCTTCGCCTCACCTCTCTCTTCAGCAAAGGAGAGACCCTGATGAACGACATCAATCACTACGGCCTCCTCTTCCAATACGACAAACATTGGCAGCGAAGCCGCACCAAGAAAGCCAATCTCCTCAAGGCGCTCGATACCCCTAAAGAATTTCGTACCTACTTTGAGGGGGAAATCGACGCCATGAACACCTCCATTGGCCGCCTCACCGAGCTCCTCAATCGAGCCGACGGCGAGCGGGCTAAAATCGTCCAAAGCGATGCATTCAAAAAAGATTTTGCAGACCTAATGCGCAAAGTTCAAGGCCTTTCCGATTCAATAAAACTTTATAATGAAGGGCTCATCGCAGAAGGCAATCTATAAATTAACTTGAATTATTTCTAATTATCTATTATAATATTGAGCTAAAAAGGACATCCAATGTTTAGCTCAATTGCCTCACGTCTATTAGATAGTATCAATTGGTTCTCATCCCCTACCCCTGCTCCAGTCGCGCCCTCCCTCTTCGCGACCTACGCTCCCTTCGTTGCCCTAGCGACCCTGACCGTTGCTTTCGTTTGGAGTGTGAAACAAGTCATCCAAATCCGACGCGATTCCAAAGCAGCTTTTAAAGAAGATCAAAAGTTGCTGGATGCAATCAAAGAATCTGACGAAGCCGAGAAAACGGCCGCCACTCAACAAACCCAGCGAATCGCCAATCTGACAAATGCAGCAGCAGATTTTAAGGCAGCCAAGCAAAAACTATTGGATACCGACCCCTATTTTGCAATCAGATCGGTATGGACAAGCCGTCCTCCTCTCATGGATGAAGAGACCTTTAGTGAATTGTACGCTCAATACCCTTATCCGGGAGAAACCAGAGCTCCTATCCTTCCCCCTCTCCTCACAAAAGAACAACACAGACTCTTAAATAGCTAATCGCATCGTAACAGGCCCATTTTTTGTCAGACAGGCTTGGGATCGAAACCGTAATGCGAATATCAGCGCGGAGAAAAGCACTGAGATAACCGCGGAGAACGCAGAGATGAGGGATGCCCTCATACTCCCAAATTTTATATCTTTTCTGGGTGTGTGAGGGCTTCCCTCACCTCTCGTCCTCTGCGGCTAACTCTCTTCGCGCGTCTCGCGCCTCTGCGCTGATATTCGCATTACGGCTCAGATCCTAAGCTCGTAATCGACTTATGAATTAGAGATGTTTCACGCCAAGTGTCTTGAACGTTTGGGGATGATAGAAGTCGCCAAATGCCTTAAGAATCACTTTCCCTCTCTCAGCCATTTCGCCATCGAGGCGCTCGAGGGCAGAGATGGCGCGGTTGAGCCGCTCTGAGTCGATCGCTCTTTCCCGAATGAAAAGAGCCGGCGTGTAGAGCTGCCAGCGAAGAAAATCTTGCTCCTCTTTCTGAGAAAAATTAGATGTAAGAAGCTGCATAAATCCATAGAACGTCGCCTGCTCCGCTGCGCCTGTGTCAATGGCATCTTTACAGGTAAAACTGAGAGAGTGGGGGTGGAGAAGATCGATGCACTTGAGGATGAGGAATTGGTAGAAGATCTCGATGAAATCTTCTCGGTTGCGGCGCGTCAGGCTGTTTTTGTGATGGAAAAAATGTTCGTGGATGAGGGGAAGGGCGCCTTCCGTGAAGTGGATCAGTTCTTTGGGAGAAATGGGGAGGAAAAAGCCACACTCTTGCGGAGCGGCTAGCTGCGCTCTGAAGGCGAGGATGAAATCTTCGGCGCTGTTCATATTTAGATATTCATTGTTCTGATAGTAAAAGTCGGTTGCCTTGGGTAGGGTGATGGTGATGATTTGCTGTGTGAATTCCGCATTTTTATGGAGCTCTTCCAGGGCGCGGCTGCGGGCGTATTCTTTCCAGGAAGTGCGATCGTGTAAATTGACCATGAGGTGTCTTTTAGGCGTCTGATCGATGGCATAGGAGCGGAGAAGTCCACGGAATTCATCGAGGATTTCCACTTTGTGGATATAGGATTGGCGCATGGGAGAGGGAATGCGGAGGACGTCGATTTTATGGTCGCGGTAATTGATCTCAAAAATACGGCTGGGCAAATTGCCTTGTCCAATGGGATCGAAGGGGATGATCGTATCTTCATCTTGCTCCTCTCGGATCAGATCGAGGATTTTAAAGAGAGGCCCATTGGGAAATTGATTGAGCAGCGTGCGCAATTTTTCATCGTCGAGAAGAAATTGATTCCAAATCGTCTCCCCTTTCAACAGCTTTTCTTTCCCTTTTTGCTTGATCTCCTCCCCTCTTCGCATGGTGCGATGGATCAGGCCGATTGACTCTTGTCTGATCCCACCTGTTCGATAGAAAAGGGCGCGGGAAAGCGAATGAGTGAGGTAGAGGAGGAAATAGGCTGTTTTATCCCCTTTATCTGGGGGATAGGCGATCATTTTTTGATATTCGGAAGTTTTCATGGTGCGGCGTAAATAGCGATGGAAATCATCAAAATATTGGAGGCAGCTTTTTCCATTGGTGTTTTGCAAAAGATGACGAGGATTGGCCGCTAGAAATAGGGCGAGAAGCGACAAACTCAGAGAGTGGGCCAATTCGTTTTCAGGAAGCTTCTGAAAGATCTTATAAAAATCGACTATCGCTGAATGACACTCTCCCAAGATTTGTCCTGCAGAGCCGAGAACGTCGCGATCTTGCATGGCGCGCACTTTCAAGAGAGGATCTTCTTCAAATTCTTCCCCTTCCGCTTCAAAATCACAGGTCAATTTAATGTTTCTTAAGAGCTCTGCATTGAAATAGGATTTTCCCTCTTCATTGCGGATGTAGAAAAGCTCATATTCCTGATCGCGGCGCACCGTTTCAAAATCCTTTAAACCTGTCTTAGAAACATCCAGTGAAGCGGCCTCTTCATTCTCTTCCCATTCTTCTTTCCAAGCCTCTTCTCCCTCTACGCCTTGCTTGAACTTCTTCACGAATCGCTGCGTATAGAAATACTGGAGCGCTTTGAATTCATCCCGATCGGCAATTTTTGTTGCGAGAGGTCTTCCGAGGCGATAGATGAGATAGGTTTCGATCTTTTGAGCTGATTCACCGACAAGAGACATCATGGCGGCGATCCCCTTCCGGGTTTTTTCATTGTCCCAATTCATTTCGGGATTTTCATAGAGGGTCAGAAGATGATTGTGAATCGATCGATAGGTGGCGTCCAAAATATCTAAAATCGATTCGCTCCCCTCAGCGCTGAGCCATTGCACATTTTGAGGGCCAAATTCCTCTTCATCCGTAACGATCCGGTGCTTTTTAATGATTCCAATCGGAGGGGGATTCTCCATGTTGATCCCCACGATGGCTGCGAGGTTATCCATCGCGTCCTGAACGCCAATTAATTCTTTTACCTTTGGAATCATATAATTATCCGTAAATTAGAATCTATTATTATTATTAACTTTATTACTATTTTGTTTCAATTTGAATTATTACTTTGTTATATTATTAACAATCAATAACTTATGGATTTTTGTACTAGAAAAATGGCCTATTCAGCCACCATAAAGGTGAGGCCCGACATGCTTGCCCTGATTCGCTCCCTCTTCGCCCCTCTCTTCAGTCTGGCCCTTCTCATTTTAGCAAGCGGTCTCTTTAACACCTTTGTATCCATCCGCTTAGAACTTGAAGGGCATTCTCCAGAGGTCATTGGGATCGTCATTTCAGCCCTTTATTTGGGAATTTTAGTGGGTTCTCTCCGGATCGATCAATTGATCTCAAAACAGGGACATGCCCGTTCTTTTGTTATTTTTGCGATTCTGATCACCCTCGTCGTCCTACTCCAGGCAATTTGGGTGAATCCCTGGTTTTGGAGTTTTCTTCGCTTTATCGGCGGCATCTGCACAGCGGGGATCTTCATCGTCATTGAGAGCTGGCTTCTGATCCAAAGCCCCGCCAATATGCGGGGAAAAATTCTCTCCGTTTACTTGGCTGTTTTTTATGGAGCCCTTTCACTCGGTCAATTTCTCATTAATCTCTCTGATCCCAAAGGAATTTACCCTTTCTTCATCACAGCGTTTCTTTCCGCTCTTTCCATCCTGCCCGTGACGCTCATGAAATTGCCGCAACCTAAACCGGTCTCGGAACCAGTTCAGCTCAACCTCTTTCAACTTTTCCGGATTTCTCCCCTTGGATTTATGGGAGGCATCATTTCTGGCATGCTCCTCGCGGTCATCTATGGGCTTGCCCCTATCTATGCTCGAGAAAATGGAATGACCATTTCAGAAGTGGGAACTTTTATGGCCATTCTCATCTTCGGAGGATTGAGTCTGCAGTGGCCGATTGGACATTGGGCTGACAAAGGAAATCGAAGACGCGTTTTGAATATTATGAGTTTACTCACCGCTCTTTTTGGCCTCGCGATTGCCCAAATGGAACAGCTCTCTCCCCTCCTTCTCTTCCCGCTTGCCTGGTGTTTTGGGGGATTTTCTTTCACTCTTTATCCTCTCAGCATGGCCTACACTTGCGAGAAGGTGCAGGAGAATCAAATCATTGCCGCAACAGGCGGTTTTGTTCTCTCTTATGGAATGGGCGCCATTGCTGGGCCTCTCATGGCCCCCGTTGCGATGAGTTTCCTCGGCTCTGCGGGCCTTTTTTATTTTCTGGCGGCCATTGCCTTCCTTCTTGCCTTCATTGGTTTCAAACCACAAAAAATTTCCTCTTGACCTTAATTTGACTTTGCCCTTTGCTTGATCTTTTTTTAACGATAGGCTTATGCAAGGAAAACAGAGCGGTCCCAAGGTTTTAGCAACTTGTTGTATACTCGTTCCCCCAGGCGATGATAAAGTGAAAAATTCTCCTTTAAACACTAGGCGCCAGAAACGAATTGCAATTTGTAAAAAGAACCGTTGATTTCTCAACAACTCACGAGCGAATTCTTTCAAATCTGAAGGAAAATGAGTTCGTTTGGAACTTGGAAACAGTTCGTCCATTTAATGAGGCGATTGTTTCCTGGAATGGGCTTCGCCCTGAAAAGGGGAAATGGACTCTCTACATTTCCCTACACCAACAATCTTGGTCTCCGTGGCTCAAATACGCCGAATGGACACCTCTCACCCAAAAAACCTTTAAAACGGCGCCCATTGATTCCTTTGCAGAAACCTATCAAGATGCCATTCAGCCAAAAACAGGCCATTGCGACTCGCTCCGAGTCAAAATCATTGCAGAAGAAGGCGCCACGCTCCAGCATCTCGATTCCCTCTACGTCTGCCTCTCCGACCTATCCTCTCTCTCTATTCAACCCACTCCATCCCTATCGCCCATCCTTCTCCCCAATGTTCCGCGGCAATCGCAAATAATTCTCGATCATCCCCGCAATAAAGACATGTGTTCGCCCACCTCAACTTCGACCGCCATCAACTATCTCCTTCGCAAACACGCAATCCATCCTCTCCACTTTGCCAGCCGCAGCCATGATGACGAATTTGATATCTATGGAAACTGGATCTTGAATACAGCGGAAGCCTACCAGCATCTCAACGGCCTCTATCGCGTTCACGTCGCGCGGCTCAACAACTTTACCGCACTCCACTCATACCTCGCAAAAAACCACCCCGTAGTCGTGAGTATCAAAGGCCCCATCCGGGGCGCCCCCCGCGTCTACACCTCAGGTCATCTCGTCTGCATCATTGGCTACGACAACAACCGAGTCCTCGCCATCGACCCCGCCGCGCCGGACAACGAATCGACCTTCGTCTCCTACACCCTGCAAGATTTCCTAAAAGCCTGGTCGCTCCGCAGCAACCTAGCCTATCTCTTCACCGCCAAATAAAAAAAATTAGCACGGATGACAGGATGGACAGGATAAAAAATATAATTTTCTTTCCTTATCCTGACTATCCTGTCATCCGTGCAATTTAAATGGGGGTGCGGGGGCTTCCCCCCGCGGGGCTATGAGCCTTTCGTGTCTCTTTGCCACTCTAAATAATTCCCCACAAAGGCCACGGCCCAGACGACGAGCCCGCCAATGATCACTCCCCATGCGCTGACGACACGGACGCCGAATGGAATGATCGCAATGAGAAGGAACGCTCCAAAACTAATGATGAAGGTAGCGATTGCTATTTTGAGTTTCGTCACTTTGATCTCGAAAATCGCATAGAAGGGAAAGACCGACGCATTGAGAAATCCAACAATGGCCGAGAAGAAAATGTCCGCCCCAATGTTGGGCACTTGCTCAAAAGATGAAATCTCCACCCCCGGAGCCACCCGATCGATGAAAAATACGACGAGGAAAATGAGCAGGAAGTTGCGGAAATAACTCATGAATGGGGATGCTCGGTATGAGACTTATGAAGAGGTTCAATATGAGCTTTATGTGGGTGATGGCGCTTGAATTCAAGGAAGTTGGTTATGAAGCTTCCCAACGCCACAGCAGCAGAGGCAAAAATATACCCTTCCACCGTCTGAATTTGGATCCCCACAAATGAAAAGAGCTTCAAAAGGGCATAGACAGCAAAGTTGAGGATGAGGGCAACCATGGCAATCCGGAGCATCGTCAGCTGGTTCAGGAGTTTTAAGACGGGATAAATCAGCGAGTTTAAAAAGCCTAGGGCGAGCGCAAAAGGGAAATCTCCGCCAAAATTGGGGAGTTTGGTCTGATTGACCACCTCGATCCCCGGCAAAATATGGTTGGCGAAAAAAACAACTAAGAAATTGAAAAACAAACTCTTGAGATAAGTCATACGCATCCTACCTGGCCTCTAAGGGTCACCTTACTGGAATCCCTTTACTTTTACAAGTCGAAGGTAGTTTAATGGTTCCCCATGAAATTTATTATATTTCTTTTTCTACTGGCCGCCTGCACCTCCTCGACTCCTCCTCAACAGTTAAGGATTTCATTCAATAATCATCCCGCTACTCTCGATCCGCGTAAAAGTGGCGACTTCACCTCCTCCACTCTCATCTGCTTGATTTATGAGGGGTTGACTCGATGCGATGCCAATGGATCGTTTGAGCTGGCCTTAGCTGAGGCGGTTGAGGTTTCTGCCGATGGAAAACTCTATACCTTTCATTTGCGCCCTTCAGTTTGGACCGATGGAACACCTGTCACCGCTTTCGACTTTGAAAATTCATGGAAAACAATCCTCGAGCCAACGTTTCCCTCTCTATGCGCCTACCTGCTCTATCCGATCAAAAATGGAGAAAAGGCCAGGATGGGAACAGTTCCTTTAAGCGAGGTGGGGATTAAAGCACTCGATGAGTTGACTCTCCAGGTTGAGCTGGAAAGACCCACTCCCTATTTTCTCTCTTTAACTGCCTTTCCCCTTTTTCTTCCTTTTAAAGAGAGCGCCTCGAACGGCCCCTTCCGGATTGACCGGATTGTCCCCAATGGGGAAATTGCATTGGTTAAAAATGAACGGTTCTGGAATCCAAAAGGGGTCTTTCTCGATGAGATCCATATTGGCATCATCCCCGATGAAATGACCGCTTTTCATCTGTTTGAACGGGGGGAGCTCGATTGGCTGGGAGGTCCCTTTTCTCCCATCCCTCCCGATGCACTTGAATCTCTGCAAAAACGGGGCGAGCTCCATTTCATTCCGATGGCCGCCACGACATTTTGCACGTTTAACACAGAGACCTTTCCCTTCCAGAATGAAAATCTCCGAAAGGCTTTTTCCTATGCCATAGATCGGGCAGAAATCGTCGATCACGTCGCGCTTTGCGGCCAACTTCTCGCCACCCGTCCCCTTCCCCCTTCTCTGTTCAATGGCAAAAATAAGGCATTATTTCCAACTTTCGATCCTGAAATGGCTCGTGAGTATTATAAAAAGGCAGTCGATGAGCTGGGCGAGATAGGACCCTTAACGCTATTCTACAAACCAGGCCAGACGGAAAAAAGGCTGGCCTTGGCCTTGCAAAAACAATGGAAAGAGGTATTGGGAGTTTCGGTCGCACTCGAGTCGATCGATGTGAAAACGCATATGCAAAATCTGCAGAAAAGAGAGTATCAGCTCTCTTTGGCTTCTTGGATTGCCCAATTTCACGATCCCATCAATATTTTGGATCGCTTCAAAAGCCGAAAAAATGTAAAAAATTATCCTGGGTGGGAAAACCAAGAGTTTATCCATTTACTCGACGCTGCCTCAGAAACGAGCGACGAGTTAAAAAGAATGGAGCTCTTGGAAAGAGCGGAAGCTCTATTTGCGGAAGAAATGGCGATCGCGCCTATTTATCATTGGAGCAATCCAAGTCTCAATGGAAAACGCCTCTCAAAAATGGCCACCACTTGCAGCGGCGGCATCCTATTTGAAAGAGCACATCTTAAAAAACTTTAAATCTGACGCAAGATTTTCTTTAACCGAATCTCCGAAATCCGTATAAGGTTAGAGCTTATTAGAAAAGGCCCCTATGCGTACCTGTTTTAGCATCGACCCCCTAACGATCGATCCTCGAAAGAATGGAGACCAAATCACCTCCACCTTTCTTTCTTTGATCTATGATGCTCTCACAAGGCTCAAACCCAATGGAGAGCCCGAACTGGCTTTGGCCGAATCGGTCGAGATTTCCCCAGATCAAAAAACCTATCGATTCCATTTAAGAGAAGCCTATTGGAGCGATGGACATCCTCTGACAGCGCATGATTTTGCCTACTCTTGGTTGAAAGGCTTAGACCCGAAATTCCCCTGTCTTTCCCCCCAGCTTTTTTTTCCCATCAAAAATGCGGAGGCGGCCTCTTCGGGATTGGTTCCTCTCGATGAAGTGGGCATCCGTGCCCTCGACGATACGACCTTGGAGATCGAGCTTCATCACCCTACCTCTTATTTTCTTGTCCTCCTTTCATTTTGTAATTTTTGTCCGATTCCCAAACACATCGAAACGAAAAATGGACAGTGGGAAAACGCCCCTGTCCATGAACTCGTGACCAGCGGAGCCTTCAAAATTGCCAAATGGAAACCCAAATGTGAGATCATTTGTGAGAAGAATCCTCTCTATTGGGATGCCAAAAATGTAACTTTGGATTCGATTCATATCAGCATCATCAATAATCCCCACTCTGTTTTACAACTCTTTGATCAAGATGAGCTGGACCTTGTTTCCGTCATCCTCTGTTCGCTTCCTCTTGAATCGCTCAACCCTTACGCCCAAGAGGGAATATTGAAATTTTTCCCAATGGGAGGAACTGTATTTTGCTCTTTTAATACCCATCAATATCCCTTCCATAACCAAAATATTCGAAAAGCCTTTTCCTATGCGATCGACCGCCACTTCATTGTTGAGCAAGTGACTCGCCTAAATGAGATTCCGGCTACTCGCTGCCTTCCACCCACCCTCACTCAAAATGAAAACACGCCTCTTTTCCCTGGATTTGATGAGAATTTGGCCAGAAAACATCTGAATGAGGGTCTTCAAGAGCTTGAAGAGGAAGGAGATCCCGACTTAGCGATCCGATTATTCTTAAATAACTTGACCCTCACCTTTGTTTCCAGTCCCTTGAACAGAAAAATTGTGGATACTTTGCAAGAACAATGGAAACGAGTTCTTGGATTCAAGGTGCGGCTGGAAAGCTGCGATTATAACTCTTTTATCCAGAGATTTAATAAAGGCAAATATAGCTTGGGTCTTGCCTATTGGCTGGCCCAATTTAACGACCCGATGAGTATTTTCGAGAGGTTTAAAAGCCGCTCTCTTCCCAAAAACTTACCTGGCTATGAAAACCCCCGCTTCAATGAACTCCTAAATCTTTCATCCTGCGAAGCCAACCCCGTTGAACGAAAGAAAATTCTTACCCAAGCCGAATCGCTCTTTCTCGACGATATGCCCTTGGCTCCTATCTATCACTACAACCACGCTTTTCTTTGTAAACCTCATCTCAGCGGCGTTCAAATCAATGCGATTGGCGGGTTCCATTTCCATCAATCCCAGTCGAGCCCCTCCCCCCAAAGCCGCTACACAATCGCCGCATCTTAAATTTCCTTTTACTTAATCTCAATAAATCGTATATATTTTTCTTATGAAGAAGTGGCTGCTATTCTTGTTCTTCTGTGCGATGTTCCAATCGTGCCAAAAAACCCCTCAAAAAACAGAAACTATGCGCTTTTGTTTTCATTCCGATCCAACGAGCCTCGATCCTCGGAAAAATGCCGATGTTTACACTTCCAATCTCCTTTTCATGGTCTATGAAGGGCTGACGAGGCTTTTGCCGGAAGGAAAAGTGGAGTTGGCTTTAGCTGAATCAGTCGATATCTCCGAAGATGGGAAAACCTACCTATTCCATTTGCGAAATGCAAATTGGAGCGATGGGGTCCCTGTCACAGCACATGATTTTGAACATTCTTGGAAGAAGATTTTAACCCCTAGCTTCGGCTCTTCATGCCCCTATCTTCTCTACTGCATTCTCAACGCCGAAAGGGCAATCAATGGGGCCATTGATCCAGAAAAGGTCGGCATTACGGCGCTGGATGACCATACATTAAAAGTGGAATTGGAAAATCCAACCCCCTACTTCCTCTCTCTCATCACGTTTTGTAATTTTTATCCTATTCCTAAACATATGGAGTTAAAAAATCCCGCTTGGCACCTCAACTCCTTCGTCACAAATGGTCCTTACATAGTGAAAAAATGGGATCGAAATCATGAAATCTCCCTCGTGAAAAATCCCCAATATTGGGATGCGGAAAATGTCCATCTAGATGCTCTCCATATCAGCATTGTATCCGATGAAAAAACAACTCTCAGGATGTTTGAGAATGAAGATCTCGATATTCTCAATTCCCAAACTTCCAATCTCTCCATCGACGAGGTAGTTTCCTTGCGAAAGATGGGAAAAGTAGCCATTAACCGTTTGGGGGGGACCCTTTTCTGCACCTTCAACTTGGAGCGGACGCCGCTCAATAACCCATCGATCCGGAAAGCTCTGTCGCTTGCGATCGATCGAAAGGCGATCATCGAAAACATCTCTCAATTATCAGAAGAGCCGGCTACCCGCTACATTCCTTCAGTGGTTATGCCTTGCGATGAATCTCTATTTCCCTTTTGCGATTTAGCTCGGGCGAAGATTCTCTTCCAAAAAGGAGTGGAAGAGCTTGGGTTTTTCCCAAGTGAAGAGATCATTCTAAACTATCAAGCCAATGAGCTTCATCGAAGAATCGCCCAAGCGATTCAGCAGCAATGGAAAAACGCATTTGGCCTCAATATTCGATTGAGTGAATCTGATTTTAAAACCCAGATGGCCTTCTTGCAAAATAGAAATTATTCCATTGCCCTCGATTCTTGGGTGGTCCAATACACAGATCCGGTGAGCATCTTGGAGCGATTTAAGTTTCGCACGACAAAGAAAAATTTCCCCGGCTATGAAAATCAGGAATACATTCAAACCCTTAACCGCGCATCGGCAGTCAATGATGCAGAGGAACGGCTTCATCTCCTCCAAAAAGCTGAATCCATTATGGCCCAAGATATGCCGCTCGCTCCAATCTATCATTTTAACCAGGCCATTTTGAGTAATTCCCGATTTACAAATCTCCAATTCTCTCCCCTAGGAACCCTTATTTATAAAAAAATTCGACCCAGTGATCAGTTATGAGCTTAGATTTCATTAAACCCTTGATCTCTTTGCAGATAAAACCCACCTTTCCGATGCTCAGCGGCGATGTGTCGACCGAAGCCGATTTTCTCAATGTGGTGCAGCGCTTAGTTGAATCTGTTCTCCCGGAGAATTTCTGGCTTGAGTCGAATGGATCCGACCTGGGAAATGAAGAATCGATGTGGGCCTATCGCCTCATGAAATCGCTTCCCTTGATCGAATATTCTTTTCCCAATAAATCTCCAGGCTCTTTACCTGTCACCTTTCTCTGCCCGGCTGATTACACCACTGGGGTGGGGCGCTATGTCGTGGATACGTTAAGCCGTTGGCTGATTCCAGGAAAACAGCTCATGATCACAGGGTCGATCACTCTGAATTTTCATTTCGAAAATTGTCCCTCTCAAAGATTTTTTATTGCGCAAGAAATTGTTGGCTTTGACGATGAAGATGAATTGCAAATCATCCAAAGCACACTCCCGAATCTCGTCGAAGAGATGAAAATGAACATCCAGGCGGTCTATCATGCCCGCTACATTGCCTCGCTTCGGAGCATTTCTCTTGCAGAAAAAAATAAACTCATCCAAGAAAATCTCAATTCAATCCTCCACCTTCCCTCATCTGAGATAGACCGAAGTCTTTACGATCACATGCAGGGTTTTCTCCTCAAGCTCTCTGCGGAAGAAAAAATTGGGCAGGTGAAAAAGAACATTGCGCAGCTAAGGAATGCTCGTCCCAAAGCGTTTGATCGCGATGTATTTTATGAAATGACCCATTTCACCATTCTCTTCCGCGACCAGTTTTCCTCGAGGCGCGACACGCGCCATATCAGCCGGGTCATCGCGCTCCATTATCTGTTTAAAAAAGTCCTCCAAGACTCGATTCAAAAAGTGCCGAACGAGCGCCATTTAAACATCAAAGTCTTCAAGATGTCTCTCCAAGATACAGAGCCCGTTTTGGGCATTTTATTGGGGACCAATCTCTTGCGCGACAGTGAACGAGTTGAGAAGAAGCAACTCATGGACGCGATCCGGAGATTTTTGCCGGAAACAATGCCGATTAAAGACTCCTTCATTGTCGATCGGAGAGATGACAAAGTGCGATTCCTTTATATCGAGGTTCAAAAACCGCAATTCACTCCCTTTACCAACGATGAAATCAGGCTCTTGCGCAAAGAACTTCCCGGGGAAATTAAAAAGCAGATTGAAAGTGCCGTACATCCCATCTTCATGCCGCGGAATGAAGAGGAACTCCTCCGGAATCTCATCACGCTTTGCAGCCAGCTAAAATATGTGCGCGACCTCCCCCAGGTGAGCATCCATTACGAGAAGCAGACAAACTCCGATCTCTCCTTCACCATTCTCCTAGCGCGCCTCACCCACGATAGGGAAACCTCTCTTAAGGATCGCCTGCTTACGGTCGACTCTCCCCTGATCTTTACTATTGATGAGATTCGGATCATGGGGATGCTCAAGAACAAATATCTGAAAGAAGGGGCTATCCTCCGCGTGACTCTCAATAAATCGCTCTTCTTCCGCTCTGATTATTCCGTAGATCTTCTTCGGGCTCGCCAGAAAGTCGTCCTCGAGCTAGCGCGGATCATTGGGGAATTCCGCGACTACAATGGGGGCATGATCCTCAAACAAGATGAATCGCTCGATCTTCTTCGCGGCACCCTCAACTCGATTTCAGAAGAGCAAGAGTTCCTCCTGGAGAACTACTTCTACTCTCTCCGTCCCGGCATCATGCAAACGGTGCATGACCCCCTCATCCTTAAAATGCACTTCTCCCTCCTCACCGAACTCATCCAAGACGACCTCTCCGAGCGCACCTACACTCTTAAAACAGCCCAAGAAGGAAAATTCTTTCTCTATTACATTGGCGCCCTGGCGCCCACCTTCAAAGAATACGTCGCAAACGCTATCGACAGACTCAAAATCCCCTCCTACGACCTCACCAGCACCTTTCTTCAAGTGCATGAGCTCTCCACATTGGGCTACATTCTCCGCTCCGACACACCAACCCTAGCAACCGACTTCCACAACGCCATCCTCGATGCCCTGAAGCAGTGGAGCAACCACTTCTCGTGTCCCGTCCCCCAAGAAAATCTGAAATCTGAATTATGAAATGGAGGACGGGCGTAGCCCGCCGGAATGCGATCCCCAGCAAATTCTATGCTGGATCGCCAATCTGAAAACGTCGGGGCTTCGCCCCCGCACCCCAAAACAGTCGGGTGAAGCCCCCGCTGCCCCCAGTTCCAGAGATCTTTTTTAGAAAAACGGAGGGAAAACGCCATTGGGGGATGCGGGGGGCAACGCCCCCGACCGTTTCAGATTTCATAATTCAGATTTCAGATTTTTCCGACCTCTAGCGAACTTGGATGGTTCTTTCTGTGTCGTTGAACAGTCCCGGAACCCTTGTGCCCTGCGGATTGACCAGTTCTAGGCGAACCGTGTGCTTTCCTTGCTTGAGGCCGTAGATGTAATAGGGCTGCCAAGAAGTTAGGTTTCTCTTGGTTTTCCCATCAATCGTGAGACGGACTTTATATCCATCTGCAGAAAGCTCCGTGTTAGAAACCCAGAAATCGAGAAGAACGGGTTGATCTTCTTTGAGATCCATTTGGCCGCTGGGCTCATTATAGGTGATGTAGGGGGCTGATAGATCCATCCCCGGCCTGTTTTCTTGACTTCCCACATAAAAATAAATAGAGCGAAACGTATTGCCCCCTTTGAGACTTTCTCCAAAAGAGCGGGCCTCAAAGACCCGAAGGGTGTGCATCCCTTCTTTCAATCGATAGGGAACTTCAAACTTATAGCTCATGTCGTAATAGAAGCCATCTTCATAGAAGGGATCGATCGCCGGCTCATTGATCGCGAAAAAGGGATCGTTGTCCACAACCACGCGGGCCGTCTGTCCCATATTCGAGACGGCGATATCATCCGCCCTCTCAAATTGCGAAGCGGCTCCAAGAGAGTAGCCATCGAGACGCAGTTGCACCCAAATGGGATTGCCGCTGAGCGGTTGTCCATCTTTGGGAATCTGGATCGCCAGATTCACCGTATACGGTTCAGGCGTTGCCGCAACGGGCATCACCCTTATCTGTTCTTTCCCCCGAGAGGGAAGCTGATTGGCGGGAAAAGAAGATCCCAGCAAAGATATAACAATAGGCGCCAAAAGAAGGTTCATCGATGACTCCAGGTAGAAAGCTTTAAATAACTCCTTCCCCTTATTTTTTCAACTGGTAATCAGTATCTTTGCCAAACGATTGAGCGGCCTTTGCCGCGGGAGGTGAGTAAGCCTTTCTTCTTCATTAGGGCTAGGTCATATCGCAGCATACGCTGAGAAATGGGTGGAGTTAACCTTTGATGGATCTCGCGGAAAGGCAAGGTCTTATTTCCTTGAAATAGATTTAAAATTGCCTCTTCGCGACAGAGAAGAGGTTCTTCAGCCAGAAGATGCCCTTGGGGAAGAATCGCCAGAGGATGGGGATAAAAAGTGACGCGGACAGTCGTGCCGAGTTCTTCCCACTTAGGTTCGGGATATCCCCCTTCTTTGCAGGCGTCGATAATTCGTTTGTAGCCACTTCCCCACTTCTCAACGAATTGCAATGCGTGAAACACTTGCACAATGACTCGATTCCGAATCCGGCTCACGCCCGCTTTTAGATCCTCGAGAGTAAACCCAAAGGGAAACATCCCCGGATTCTGAATTTCTAAACGGTTGTTGAAGATGGCAACTTGGATATGCGATCCCCGCAAAGAATAATCAGCATGGGCAAAGGCATTGATCAAGACTTCTCTAACAGCAATGGGAGAATATTCGGGGATGTCTCTGCGCTGCATCGCTCCAAATGCAGCGGTGAGGCGCGTGTTGCGGGCAATGAATTTGGGAACTTCGTGGATTGCATCTAAAATGGTTCCCTCCACATCCAATTGGTCTAAAATATGAGTTTTTGTATCTCCTAGAAATCTGGCGCAGCGAACTTCAGCGTCGGGAATGTGCCGCCTCTGCTCGATTTTCTTTCCAAATAGAATCAATCCTCCAATCGATGGAACCCAACGGTTGGCCACTGAAGTCAACACGCCCAAGGATCGGAGCTTTTCTTCATTGATCTCTTTGCCAATAGACTGAAAGAATCGAGAAGCTACACTCATATCCAACGCATCGATGGCCAAATCAGACAGCGCCTGCTGATCATAGGAAAGAGTCAACACAGAGCGCTGCAATTCAGCTAATATTTCAGGACCTGCTGGGCGACTCGTTGAGCCTAACCGAATATAAACTCCCCCCGGCACCCCCTCTTTCTTTAAATAAAAAGGGCCTTTCCAATGAGACACTCGAATCACCAGGAGATCTTTATCGCCCACAGTAGTGATTTCAATTTCTGGCAATAGAGAGGGGCGAATGTTATCGGCAATTGAATTGGCAAGAACCTCCTCCGCCTTAAAGATCTCTTTCACGCCAATCACAGCCCCCTCTGCCGATCGACCCACAATCAGCGTTCCCCCAGCTGTATTCGCAAACGCTACGATCGTTTTCAAAATGGGCTCTAAAGACGAAATATCCCTCTTGAATTCCAAGATTTTAGATTCTGGTTGAGCGAGAAGATGGTCAAGCATAAAATTTCCTTAATCCACAATACTGCAAAATCCTGCAATAATCCTGCAATAGTTTTCCATCTTTCGATTAAATCGCTCCGACCTTAAATTGGAACCTATGGATCTTAGAAAAGGAATCTATCTCACCCTTCTTGCCTCCCTTTTTTATCTACTGGTCAATGGCCTGGCCAGCCGGTTGGATCGATTTCCCATTGCCCAAATCCTGTTTCTGCAAAACATAACGGCTTTGGTCTGCCTCCTCCCCTTCGCCTGGCAGAAAATGAGTACCCCCCTTTGGAAACTCCACTTAATCCGCGATTTCTCCGGCCTTGCCAGCTATTTTCTCATTTTCCAAGCCCTGAAAACCTGCAACCTGGTCGATGTGACCACCCTCCATTTCACCAGCCCCTTCTTCGTCCCTTTCATCAGCTTCATTTGGTTCAAAGAAAAAATTTCCTCTTCCATCTGGGGCTCAATCGCCATCGGATTCATCGGCGTTGTGACCATCCTCAATCCCAGCCAAGCCATCTTTAAAGGCGATTCTCTTTTCGCCCTGCTCGCAGCCATTGCCGGAGCGATCGGCATCTCCGCTGTCCGCAACCTCAATCTCCATCAGGAGCCCATCGAACGGATCCTCTTTTTCTTCTTTGCCGTAGGAACCCTAATCACCCTGCCTTTTGCCTATTCCCAATGGCTGACCCCCACTCCCCAAGAATCGCTCCTCTTATCCCTAGTCGGCATTTTTGCCCTTCTCAACCACCTTTTTGTGACCCGCGCCTTCTTCTACGCACCTGCCTCCTATCTTGCGTCCCTATCCTATACAGCCATTCTCTACGCCGCCCTCTTCGGCTGGATTTTCCTCAATGAACCGATCGGCCTCCGCTCCCTCTTCGGATCGCTCCTCATCATCGCCGGCGGCTGCATCACCTACTTCAATTCTTTGCGCAAACCTCAAGGACTCCTGCCAAAGCAGCAACAATAACCACCGAGCCCACCGAGAAGAAAAAATTTAGCACGGATGACAGGATGGACAGGATAAAAAATATATTTTCTTTTTACTTTCCTTATCCTGACTATCCTGTCATCCGTGCAATTTAAATGGGGCGCGGGGCATCCCCGCCTCTGTGTTCTCGGTGAGCTCGGTGGTAATTTTTTTACCGGTGGATCCCCAAGCCTGTTCAAGAAACGGCATAATTGCTATCCTTTCTCTCCATGAATGCAAAAAGGTTCATTCTCACCCTCTCTTGCCAGGACCGGCTGGGGATCGTCGCCCGCATTTCCAACTTTTTACACACCCATCATGGGTTCATCCTGGAAATGGCGCAGTTTGGGGACATCTCCACCAACCGCTTTTTCCTCCGCTGCGTCTTTGAATTCCACGAGTCACCCTTGAGCCTGCCTCAATTCACACAGGCCTTCCAACCCATCGCCCAAGAATTTGGCCTCACCTGGGAACTCCACGATCCGCTTCAAAAACCCCGCGTCCTCTTCCTAGTTTCGACGCAAAGCCATTGCCTCAACGACCTCCTCCATCGCAGCCGCAATGAAACCCTTCCCCTCCATGTCGCCGCCGTCGCCTCCAATCACCCCACCCTAGCCGAGATTACCGAATGGTATAAAATCCCCTTTCACTACTGGCCTCTCTCCGCCGACTGCAAAGAAGAACAAGAAGAAAAAATCGCCTCCCTCGTCGATGAGCAGAAAATCGATCTCATCGTCCTCGCCCGCTACATGCAAATTCTCTCCCCCACCCTCACCCAAAGGCTTGCTGGCAAAGCGATCAACATCCATCATTCCTTTCTCCCCAGCTTTAAAGGAGCCAAGCCCTATCACCAAGCTCACGATCGCGGCGTCAAGCTCATCGGCGCCACCGCCCATTACGTCAGCGACCAGCTCGACGAAGGGCCCATCATCGACCAAGAAGTGCTCCGCGTCGATCACACCCACACTCCCACCCAACTCGTTGAGCTAGGTCGAGATATCGAATGTCTCGTCCTCGCCCGCGCCATTAAATACCACATCGAGCACCGCGTCTTTCTCAACGGCCACAAAACCGTAGTTTTTAAATAGAAAAATTGCTTAGATCCGGTTATGAAGAAGACCCTTTTGGCCCTGCTCGCCTGCAGTTTCGCACTCCTCGCCCAAACCAATAATTACATGGGGCCAAAGCAAAAAGTTCCGGACAGTTCTCATTTAGTCCGCGTAGAGGTGCGCGTCAACGATAGTCCAGATCCCAGTGGATTTCAGATCCAAAAGGTGCGATTCGATGGAAAAACGATTCCCCTAAAGCCGCGCGATATCCACGGCTATCGGGGCGCCGGCAGTTTTCAAAAGCGGCCCGGCACATATAAATTAAAATGGGTCGTCAACCAAGATCATTTCGCCTGGCCCCGCAACATCGCCCACGAAGAAGTCGTT